>SCRB01001056.1 GCA_004299545.1 Rhizobiaceae bacterium | reverse complement strand
GCTAGATATGCAGAAGGCAGACGCCGATCCGGTTCCCTTTTCCTTGTTGACCGACCGTATCACGACACCGCAGATCGAATGCGGGATCACGAGGACGACGGCCTCCACCCATGCGGTTATTCGGGCCAATCTCGGTCGCTCGGCGATGTATTCTGGCTCGATTTCGGGCGTAGGCCCTCGGTATTGCCCTTCCGTCGAGGATAAAATCGTCAAATTCGCGGACCGGGAAAGCCATCAGATTTTCCTCGAACCGGAAGGTCTCGACGACGATACGATCTATCCCAACGGCATCTCGACATCGCTGCCCGAGGACGTGCAACTCGACATCTTGAAAACCATCCCGGGGCTGGAAAATGCTCGGATGCGGCGCCCCGGTTATGCGATCGAGTATGACCATGTCGATCCGCGCGAGTTGGAGCCGACGCTTGAGACGAAGCGAGTCGCCGGCTTGTTTCTCGGAGGTCAGATCAACGGGACGACGGGTTATGAGGAGGCGGCCGCGCAAGGTCTCCTGGCGGGCCTGAATGCCGCCCGCCGCGCCGCCGGCGAGGAAGGGATCGTTCTTGGACGCGGCGATGCCTATCTTGGCGTCCTGGTTGACGATCTGGTTTCCCGAGGCGTTTCAGAACCTTACAGGATGTTCACGTCGCGGGCGGAGTTCCGGCTGTCGCTGCGTGCCGACAATGCGGACGAGCGTCTGACACCCGTGGCCGTGAGCCTCGGCATGGTCGGACGCGAGAGGGCGGGCCGGTTCAAGGATCAGATGCGAAGGCTGGAGGAGGCAAGGTCCCTCGCGCGAAATCTTTCCCTGACACCCACCGAGGCGCGCAGACATGGGCTCAATGTGAATCTGGACGGTACCCGGCGCAGCGCCTATGAACTGCTGGCCTATGATGGAACGGATATAACCAGCCTGAGAGCCATCTGGCCCGAACTGCAGGCCATCGATCCCAAGACGGGTGAACGGCTGGAGACGGAAGCGCGGTACTCCGTCTATCTCGACCGGCAGCGCAGCGATATCGCGCTGCTCAGGCGCGAGGAGCAGAAGGTCATTCCTCCAGATCTCGACTATTCCGGATTTGCAGGCCTTTCCAATGAGTTAAGCCAAAAATTGGACGCCGTCCGCCCGCGCTCGATTGCCGAAGCAAACAGGATTGACGGGATGACGCCCGCCGCGCTGGCTCTCATCCTGGCCTATTTGAGAACGAGAGAAGGCGCGCCGTCGCGGAAAGCCTCTTGATCGACACGAAGTTGCAGCAATTGGAGGCGGTCACCGGCCCCGTTTCACGTGAAACATATGACGCCCTTTTGCAGTTCGAAACCACATTTCTAAAATGGGCGCCGCGGATCAATCTTACTTCCGCGTCGCAATTGCCGAAATTGTGGGATCGGCACATCCTCGATAGCGCGCAGCTTCTCAGGCTCGCTCCGGAAGCCAAGCGATGGGCTGATTTCGGGAGCGGAGGCGGATTTCCGGGCGCTGTCCTTGCGGTTCTGATGCGCGACAGACCGGACAGTCGGGTTCGGCTGGTCGAGAGCAACAGGAAAAAGGCCGCCTTTCTGCAATCTGTCCTCTTAGGTACTGGAAATGTCGAAATCCTGCCCTGTCGCATCGAAGACGCTGTCGGTGCGATCGGAGAAACCGACATCATAACAGCGCGGGCACTGGCTCCTCTTCCCCGTTTGCTGCATCTGTCGGAACTATGGCTGACCACGGGTTCGCGCGCTCTTTTCATGAAAGGCCGGGAATTTGGTGCAGAAGTGGAGGAAAGCCGTGACCGATGGGATTTCGATCTGATAGAACACCAAAGCAGGACGAATCCCGACGGTGTCGTCCTTGAAATCAGCCGTTTGCGTCCGAAAAGGCCGTCAGGGCATTGAAGAAGGCTTGTTTGGCACGACAATGAAACCCTTTCCTCGTGTCATCACCGTCGCTAACCAGAAGGGTGGCGTCGGCAAAACCACCACCGCGATCAATCTGGCCACCGCCCTTGCGGCAATCGGCGAATCCGTCCTGATTGTCGATCTCGATCCACAGGGCAACGCCAGTACTGGCCTTGGCGTGGACCGGCATAGCAGGACACTCTCGTCCTATGACGTGGTGACAGGGAGTGCGACCCTTGGTACGGCTGCTATCGATACGGTTGTTCCTGGCCTGTCGATCGTGCCGTCGACGCTGGATCTTCTTGGCGTCGAAATGGAGATCGCCGCGGCGCCGGACCGCGTGACCCGGTTGAAATCGGCTCTCCAAGCGCATCGCGCGGAAGAAAACCGCTTCTCTTATGTCCTGATCGATTGCCCCCCTTCCCTCAACCTCCTTACCATGAACTCGATGGCCGCCGCCGATTCCGTCCTTGTGCCTCTTCAGTGCGAATTTTTCGCGCTCGAGGGGCTCAGCCAACTTTTGCAAACCGTCGATCAGGTGCGCCGGACGATCAATCCCGCCCTTACGATACAGGGGATCGTGCTGACCATGTTCGATGGTCGCAACAACCTGGCCAATCAGGTGGTGGACGATGTGCGGGCTCATATGGGCGAAACGGTCTATGAAACCGTCATTCCGCGCAACGTGCGCGTTTCAGAAGCGCCTTCACATGGAAAGCCGGCGATTCTCTACGACCTCAAATGCGCCGGCAGTCAGGCCTATCTTCAACTGGCTTCGGAAGTGATCCGGCGCGAGCGCCGGCTCCGGGCCGCGTAACCGGGTGATGCGCGATGAACGATGATTCGTCCAGAAGGCGGCTTGGCCGCGGCTTGGCTGCGCTGATCGGCGAGATCGACAAGCCGGCGGAGCCGGCCACCATACCGGTGGCCGCCGACCGGCATCTGCCGATCGATCTGATAAGCGCCAATCCACGCAACCCCCGCCGCCACTTCGCGGAAGGAGAACTGGACGACCTGTCCCAGTCCATTCGCGAGCATGGCATAGTGCAACCCGTCGTCGTGCGCCCTGTCGAGAACGGCAGCCGCTATGAGATCATCGCCGGGGAAAGACGCTGGCGCGCTGCCCAAAAGGCCGGCCTTGCCGAAGTTCCCGCCATTGTTCGGGACGTAAGCGATCGCGTCGCGCTCGAACTCGCGATCGTCGAGAACGTCCAGAGGACCGACCTTAATCCCCTCGAGGAAGCTCAAGGCTATCAGCAACTGATCGACGAACATGGCTACAGCCAGGCCGATCTGGGGCAGGTGATCGGGAAAAGCCGCAGCCACGTGGCCAATACGCTGCGCCTGCTTCGGCTTCCGGACGGCGTCAGATCCATGCTTGTCGACGGGATCCTGTCGGCCGGTCACGCGCGGACACTGATCACGGCGCAGGATCCGGAAAAGCTCGCCAGGCGCATCGTGGATGGCGGCCTGTCGGTGCGGCAGGCCGAGGCGCTCGCGCAGGAACCTGATGCCGCTTCGCCGAAAGGTCGAGAGTCGAGCGGGAAGGATGCGGATACGATAGCGCTGGAAAAGCTTCTTTCGGATTCGACCGGGTTGAAGGTCGTCATAACCCATCGCGAAAAAGGCGGTGAAATTCGCATCTCCTATCGCAGCCTGGACCAGTTGGATGAAATCTGCCGGAGATTAAAATAGCCGGCTTACTATCTTGTTTGTCGGTATAATATAAGCGCGCGCAATGGCTTGCGCTTCTCCGGTCAGTAAAGAATAGCCGGCTAATTTGACGTCAGGCCAAGAATCCTCAGCAAGGCCTGGCGCGTGATGGCTACGGCCAACTGCGATGTTTGCCGCGATTGAAGAACCGCTTCCTGGAGCGCGGCGAGTGCCCTCGCCAGCGTGCCCGGAGCGCAGCGTTTCAAGGTGTCCTCGACCAGAGAGCGACGGCTGAAAAAGACCGGCGGACGCGCGGATGCAACAACTGCGGCGGCGGATTTGCCGCCTTCTTCCATCGCGGCTTTCATGATCTGCAGCGCCTGGAACTGCCGGATGGCGGCGTTCAGCAAGGTGAAGGGCGGCGAGCCCGCCGCTGTATAGCGCGAAAAGGCGGCTTCGAAGCGATGCCGCCTTCCACTCAGAACGGAATCAATCACCTCGTCGGCCGAGATGGCGGCGACGTCGCCGATGACCGCCCTGACGTCGTCCAGCCCGATATTGCCCCTGTCGATCACGTAGAGGCCGAGCTTCGCGATTTCGCTGCGGCTGGCGAGACGGTCCCCGCCGAGGCTTGCCTTCAGCGCCTCGCGGGCGTCGAGCGAGATCCTGAGGTTCTCCCGCCCCAGTTCCTGATCGATCAGCGCATCGATCGAGCGCATGTCGTCCGCATAACAAGGCAGGGCCATGGCGCCGGCGGCGCTTTCGACGGTGGTGCGAAGCGCGCTTCCCTTCTTGAGGTCGCCTGCCTCGATCAGGATGGAGGTTTCGTCGGCGGGGGCCTGGAGAAGCTGTTTGAGATCGTCGACAAGTGCCTTCTGGGCGCCGGCGCCGCCGATCCAGATCAGGCGCCTGCCGGCGAACATCGGGACGGTGCGTGCCTCGCTCTCCAGCCGTCCCGGCGATTGGTCGAGCTCCGACGCGTCGAGACGGATGACGGAGAACGGATCGTCCAGCGGAAGCCCGGTCGCGAGCGCCATGCGTCTGGCTCGCTCCGAAACAAGGCCCCGGTCGGGGCCGTAGACCAGCACAATCCGCTTCGACGGGTCGGGCTTCGCGAGCCACGCTTCGACTTCATGGGCCTTTTTCTGCGCCATGACCTAGAGAATGGCCGGCGCCACGGTCGTGATCAGGAACTGCCGGATGAAAAAGATGATAAGCAGCAGGATGATGGGCGAAATGTCGATGCCGCCGAGATCGGGTATGAAGCGGCGGATCGGCCGCAAGGCAGGCTCGGTGGCACGGGAGAGGAAATCGCCGATCATGCCGACGAACTGGTTGCGCGGATTGACGACGTTGAACGCGTAGAGCCAGGAAAAGATCGCCGACGCAATGATGATCCACCAATAGATATCGAGCGCCAGGAGAACGGTTTGAATAAGAGCGAGCATTCGCGCCTCCGGATGATCCCGCGACATGTAACGATTGCGCTCGGAACCGGCAAGCCCGTTCGGCGCCGGCAAACCGCGTTGCCGCCTCGTCGGAAGCTGGAGGGCGTAGCGATGTGTCTTCCGTGAATCGTGTGGGGCCGCTTGCCGTTCAATGCCGCGCGGACCGCGCTTTTCGGGATTCCATGGCCTCCGGACGGGCGTCCTGCGAGAAAAGATAGATGACAACCGCGATGCCGAGCATGACCGCATAGAAGCCGAACAAAGCGGAATAGGCGACGACCGGCTTTCCCGGTACGGTCGCCGTCGTGGTAACGGCGCCTGTCAGGAACTGCATTATGCCCACGGTTCCCATCGAAAAGAAGTTGAGCAGCGTTATGCCGCGACCCATCAGATGCCGCGGCAGAAATGCGCGCGCATGTGCCATGATCAGCGCATAGCTGGCGCCGAACAGGCCGATCAGGACGAACGCGGCGGTCACGCTGACGATGCCGCGGTCGGGGAAAAAGGCGAGAAAGGCAACGACAAGAACCGATCCGGAATTGCCGATGATCGCCACCCATTTGCGCGTGCCGAAGATCGTGTCGAGCGGTCCGTAAATCAGGGAACCGGCGACCACGGCGATTGCCATGAACAGCGTGACATGACCGATCAGCAGGGAATTGGCGCCGTAGACATCAGTGAGATAGGGGCCGGCCCAGAGGCCGAGAATGCCGACCGAGGGCGCGTAATTCATGCCCACAAGCGGGATGAGGGGCCATAGCTTCCTGAGTTGCAACGCTTCAATGAAGCCAAAGAAGCCGAAGCGCCCATGCGCGCTCCTGTCGATTTCCGGATCCCGCACCAGCACCATCAGCGCAAGGCCGGTAAGGACGGAAACCACGGCTATTGCCAACATCACATGGCGCCAGCCGAACGCTGCCGCCGCAGCGGCGAGCGGCGACGTGCCCGCCACGTTGCCGGCGGAGCCAAAGGCGATCAGCCACGATGTCATGACGGCGAGTCGTGCCGGCGGATAGGAATGCGCGAATATGAACATGGCCGCCATCAGCACGGGCGCGCAGCCCGCGCCCAGAAGGGCCATCGCCACCACGATCATCCATGGGGCTGTTGCGACCGCGAAAACAAGCGCGCCGCCGCCACCGCAGAGCGCCAGCATGATCGCCACCGTCAATTTCGGCCCGTATTTGTCCAGGCAGACGCCGACCACGAACTGGAGAAGCGCGAATGCCGCGAACCAGGCGCCGGAAGCCAGCGACAGTTCCGCCTTGCTCGCGCCTAGCTCGACCGTCAATGCCGGGGTAAGCACGGCCATGAAGGACCGGTAAAATTGAGACAGGACGTAAGCCACGCCCAAGGCGGCGATTCCACCCATAAAAGGACTCCACGTCCGGCAGAGGCCGGAGCTGCTTTCGGAACAGAATTCCCTGCTGCCGGTTGGAACCCGCTGACTATCAGGTTTCGATCGCGAAGCGAGCCGGATTCTGGTCTTGAACAAGCGAAAGGTCGTGACTGGGGTAAACGGCCCCTGATTGCAAGGTTGCCGGGCTATGCGCGTTGTATCCGGCTCTCTCCGCCTTTCTTGCCGCCTCGGCTCGCCTTCTCTTTCCCGATTCGTGGTCGGGGACCCGCTTGACAGGCGATAAGGGGCGAACGTAAATGCGGCTCCGATTGGTGGACGGGGCTGTAGCTCAGCTGGGAGAGCGCATCGTTCGCAATGATGAGGTCAGGGGTTCGATCCCCCTCAGCTCCACCATTCCGGCACCGAGGGCCGGTTATCCGAATAATTTCAAGGTATTACCGCGAACGTCATTAGAGCGTGGACTGCGTTAGCCGATTGGCCCGCTCATGCCGTGCGCTCCGGATGCGCGACCACACTTTCTTTCCTTGTTTTTAAGGCGGCCGTTACCCCGAAACCGCCGCACAGTTTCGGGCGATGCTTCAACCCCCTGCGCATGTCCGGGAGACGGTGGCTGGCCGTTCCCGTCCAGCGGCCGCGCCCTATTTTCGAATCGCACATTTGTCGCGTGCGGCGCCGCCGGAATTCGTCCTATAGTGAAACAGGCGATGAACGAATTTCAAAACGACGTGAGACTCGAAGCTTGGCAATGCTCTCGCCGGGTTCCAAGCCGTGCGGCCCGACCCGAAGTTGAAACGGGTTTTGGACGAGAGGACGGGTCGTTGCGGGATTTGCCATATTGAATGACCGGTTTACGGACCGGCATCAGCGATGAGGAGGAAAGGAAAAATGGCCGAACAATCATCATCAACAGGGCCTGATTTCGCCGACGGCGTTCCGATTGCGGCCCTCGACGCCACGGGCAAGCTCGTGGGCCATGTCGGCGGCGAACCGGCACTCCTCCTGCGCCAGGACGGCGAACTCTTCGCCATCGGCGCCAAGTGCACCCATTACGGCGCGCCGATGGCCGACGGCCTTGCGGTCGGCGACACGATACGCTGCCCCTGGCACCATGCCTGCTTCGGCTTGCGGACGGGGGAGGTTCTCCATGCTCCCGCGCTTGATGGACTGAAATGCTGGCGTGTCGATGAGCGCGACGGCCATGCCTTCGTGCGCGACCAGCTGTCGCCTGCCGAACCTCCCCAACTGGCCGCGGCAAGCCTTCCTGATTCGGTGGTGATCGTCGGCGGCGGTGCGGCCGGAAATGCGGCAGCCATGACGTTGCGGCGCGAAGGCTATCGGGGACCCGTCACCGTGCTGAGCGCCGACCCTTCCGGTCCTATTGACCGACCGAACCTGTCGAAGGATTATCTCGCCGGGACCGCCAAGGCCGCGTGGCTTCCCCTGAGGTCGCAGAAATTTTACGCCAGCCGGGACATCGATCTCAGATGCGACGGCCGTGTCACCCGGCTCGATGCGGAAAAGCGGACGATCGCGCTTTCGGATGGCAGCACGATGCGCTATGGCGCGCTGCTGCTCGCCACCGGAGCGGAGCCGAACCGGCTCGCCATACCCGGCGCGGACCTGCCGCATGTCCATGTGTTGCGGACCCTGGCCGATTGCGATGCTCTGATTGCCTCGCTCGGAACCGCTCACCGCGCAGTGGTGGTCGGTGCTGGCTTTATCGGGCTCGAGGTTGCCGCGTCGCTACGGAAACGCGGGCTGGAAGTGCATGTCGTTGCGCCCGACGAGCGCCCGATGCAGCGGATTCTCGGACCGGAACTCGCCGGTATGGTGAAGGACATCCATGAATCGCACGGCGTCACCTTCCACCTCGGAACGACTGTCACGACAATCGAATCGCATCGCGTCACCCTGGCGACAGGGGCGAAACTCGATGCCGATCTGGTGGTCGTCGGCATCGGGGTGCGCCCTGAACTGGCGCTTGCCGAGCAAGCCGGGCTTGCGATCGATCGTGGCGTCGCGGTCGATGCATTTCTTCAGACAAGCGATCCTCACATCCATGCGGCGGGAGACATCGTGCGTTGGCCAGACGCCCGGACGGGAGAGCGGATACGCGTCGAGCACTGGGTGGTGGCGGAGCGCCAGGGCGTGATCGCAGCCCGGAATATCCTCGGGCGGCGCCAGGCCTTCAGGGCGGTGCCCTTCTTCTGGAGCCAGCACTATGACACGACGCTGAACTATGTCGGCCATGCGGAAAACTGGGATCGCGTGGACATCGACGGCGACCCCGCCAGACGCGATTGCACCGCCACCTATTGGCGAAACGGCAAGCGCCTCGCCGTCGTGACAGTCGGGCGCGATCTCGAAAGCCTTTCCGCCGAAGCCGAATTCGAGCAGGAAACGCCGGCATAACCGGGCCTTTCAAAAGGCCCGGTCAGATATGAGAGAGGGAGCACGCGCGATGACCGGACAATTCAAGATCGGCGATCATGTGAGCTGGAATTCGGAAGCAGGTCGCGTTTCGGGAACGATCATCGCCGTTCACACCAGCGATTTCGATTACAAGGGCCATATGCATCGGGCCTCGCAGGAGAATCCCCAATACGAGATCAAGAGCGACAAGACAGATCATGTCGCGGCCCATAAGGGCAGCGCCCTTACACTTGCCTGACGAAAGCGGCGTGTGAAGCGGCCATTCTTCACCATCGGCCATTCCAGCCGGAGCCTGGAGGAATTTGTCGG
>SCRB01001055.1 GCA_004299545.1 Rhizobiaceae bacterium | reverse complement strand
GGTTGTCGATACGGGCGCGACGACGACCGTTCTCTTGGCCCGGGACGCCCAAAGGGTCGGGATCGATACGAAGGACCTTTCCTATTCCGTTCCGGTCACCACTGCGAACGGCCGCGCCAATGCCGCGCTGGCGAGCGTGCGGGAAATCCGCATCGGCACAATCGTGAGGCGGCACATGCAGGTATTGGTGACGCCGCCGGGCAGCCTCGACCGCAGCCTGCTGGGCATGAATTTCATCGGTTCGCTGGCAGGATTCGATGTGCGCGGCGACAGGATGATCCTGCGCGACTGACCGTTTCAGGCTGCTGCGGGCCAATCCTCGATTGCGGCGAACGCCCTTAACAGAACCTCCGGGCCGGCGCCCGGCCGTGTTGCCTCGGCCGAAAGGATTTGCCGGTACCGCCTCGCCCCCGGAAGCCCATGAAAAAGGCCGACCATGTGCCGCGTCACATGCGACAGCCGGCCGCCGGAGGCGATATGCATCGCGGCATAGTCCGCCATTTTCCCGATCAGTTGGGGATGGTCCAATGCCTGTGGCGGCCGGCCAACCAGTTCGTCCGCGCCGGCGAGGACGAGAGGGGTGTGGTAGGCGGCGCGTCCCAGCATGACTCCGTCGACCCTGCCGAGATGATCGCGGCATTGCCCGAGCGAGGCGATGCCGCCATTGATGCCGACGAAGCGGTCCGGATATTTTTCCTTCAGCCGATAGACGCGGCCATAATCGAGCGGCGGAATATCGCGATTCTCCCTCGGGCTCAGGCCTTGAAGCCACGCCTTGCGCGCATGCACCCAAAGCGCATCCGCGCCGGCTCGGAAAACCCGCTCCGCCAGTTCGTCAAGCGCGGGTTCCGGATCCTGGTCGTCAACGCCGATGCGGCATTTGACCGTGACGGGAACGGAAACCACCTGCTTCATCGCCGCAACGCAATCGCCGACGAGAGCGGGGGCCTTCATCAGGCACGCGCCAAAGGTGCCCGACTGCACCCGGTCGGAAGGGCAGCCGACATTCAAGTTGATCTCGTCATAGCCGCGTGCCTCGCCGATCCGGGCGGCCTCTCCCAGCTTTCGCGGATCGGAGCCGCCAAGTTGCAGTGCCAGCGGGTGTTCCTCGGGCGAAAAACCAAGCAGCCGCGCGTGGTCGCCATGGATGACCGCGTCGGCCACCACCATTTCCGTGTAAAGCAGCGCATCGCGCGTCAACTGCCGGTGGAGAAAGCGGCAATGCCGATCCGTCCAGTCCATCATAGGTGCAACGGCTACTATTTTCTGCCGGCTGTTCAGCTTTTTATGATCCATTTCATGCAGTCGTGCCGTGAGCGCCGCGCGCGGATCGCGCGGCATGGGCGGGGCTTCTACCGCATCCAGTCCCCTTGTGCACGGAAATCGCGCAGTTGCGCGCATGAGGGGCCGCTTCGTATTGACACCCGTGCCGTAATCACTTTAAGCTTGAAATAATAGTTCTGCGTCGACGGTAGCTTCGGTCTTTTCTTATATCGGGTTCACGGATTCCCCGAACAAATGATGCCACGCGACAATCGCGGGCGATCGGGGTGCTGGTACGGGTCCGGCGGAATAGTTGAAGGTATCGTTCAAAAAATCAAAGAACCAGGGGACCAGGCTGAACCGGCGCCTCGCGCGCAACGCCAATCTTCAAGCGGAGGACATCGTGAAGAAACTTGCTCTAACCCTTACGGCACTCACCGCCGTCGCAATGACCGCGACGGCCGCACAGGCGGATATCAAGGTCGGCTTCGTCACGTCGCTCAGTGGCCCGGGCGCCTCGATCGGCGTTCTCTACGACAAGGGCATGAAAGCGGCGTATGCCTACAAGGACAAGGTGGGCGACGAGACCATCAAGCTCATCAAGCTCGACGACAGTTCCGATCCCGCCTCGGCCACCCAGGACGCGCGCAAGCTGATCCAGCAGGACCACGTCGATATCCTGATCGGAACGGCAACCGCGCCTTCGACCAATGCGATGATGGCCGTCGCCGACGAAATGCACGTACCTTTCATCGCCGTATCGCCGGTCAACATCAAGCCGCCCAAGGATGGGCATCTCTGGGGTATCGCGGTTCCGCAGACCCCTGCCCTCATGGTCAAGGTCATCGCCGACCGCATGAAGCGCGAAGGCATCAAGACGGCCGGTTATATCGGCTTCTCGGACGCCTGGGGCGACCTTGTCTACAATGGCGCCAAGCTTGCGGAAAAAGAGGGTGGCCCCAAGATCACGACCAACGAACGCTACGCCCGGACGGATACCAGCGTGACCGGCCAGGCGCTCAAGGTGATGGCGACGCATCCGGACGCCGTTCTGATCGGAGGTTCGGCGACGCAGGCGGCCCTACCGATCCTCGAACTGCGCAAGCTTGGCTATAAAGGCCCCTTCTACGGCACGCCCGCCATGCTGAATGCCGATTTCGTCCGCGTTGGCGGAAAGGGCGTCGAAGGCGTACAGGTTTCGGCGGGTCCGGTCATCGTGACCAGCCAATTGCCGGCCGACCATTTCTCGAAGAAAATCGGCACGACCTTCCACGAAATCTTCAAGAAGGTGAACGGCGGCGATGCCGATGACGGCTTTTCCGGCTACTCCTTCGACGGCTGGCTGATCTTCATCAACGCCGCGCAGCAGGCTCTCCAGCATGCCAAGCCCGGCACGCCTGAGTTCCACAAGGCGCTGATGGACGGGATTTACGGCATCAAGGACCTGGCCGGCGTCCACTCCATCTATAATTTCACGCCCAAATCCGCCTATGGCGTCGATGATCGCAGCCTTGTCGTCGTCAAGCTGGTCAACGGCAAATGGGTCTATCAGCCCTGATCCCAAGGCCGGTCGCCTCTCAGACGGCGGAGACAAGATGAACTCTGAGATTGCCGCATTCCTGACGATCGACGGAGTTGCAACGGGCGCGATCTATGTCCTGATCGCGCTCGGTTTTGTCCTGATCTTCGCCGTCACGCGGGTCATCTTCGTTCCCTTCGGCGACATCGCCGCCTTCACGGCGCTGACGCTGGCCGCGCTGGAAACCAAACA
>SCRB01001054.1 GCA_004299545.1 Rhizobiaceae bacterium | reverse complement strand
CGATTGGTATATGAGGGTCAACAAGGCAGGCTGATGGCTGCTGCCGAAAGGTAGATCGTGCCGAACTATATCGATCGAAGGCTCAATCCCAAGGACAAGAGCCTGAGCAATCGCCAACGCTTTCTCAAGCGGGCGCGGGGCGAACTGAAGCGGATCATCAACGATCGGGTCAGGAGCGGCAAGATTACCGACGTGGATAGGGACCAGACGGTTCCGATCCCCGTCAACGGAACGGCCGAGCCGCGTTTCCAGCACGATCACGCCACCGGCCAGCGCGAACACGTCCTGCCCGGCAACAAGGAGTTCATCACCGGAGACCGTATTCGCAAGCCGCAGGGCGGTGCCGGCGGATCGCCCTCCGATCCGTCGGACAGCGGCGAAGCGGAGGACGATTTCCGTTTCGTCCTGTCGCGCGAGGAGGTTCTGGACCTCTTCTTCGAGGATCTGGAACTTCCCGATCTGGTGAAGCTCAACCTGAAGGAGGTGATCTCCTTCAAGCCGCGCCGTGCCGGCTATGCGATCTCCGGCGCCCCCACCAATATCAATATCGGCCGCACCATGCGTAACAGCTTCGGCCGCCGCATCGCGCTTCGGCGCCCGAGCCGGCGCGAGGTCGAGACGCTGGAAGAGGAGATCGCCCTGCTGGAGCGCGAACCAGGCGACGGCAAGGCGAAGGAACGGCTGGAGAAACTGAAGGAGGAACTGGACAGGCTCAACCGCAGGCGCCGCGTCATTTCCTATGTCGACCCGCTCGATATCCGCTTCAACCGCTTCGAGCAGCAGCCGCTGCCGAATGCGAACGCGGTCATGTTCTGCCTTATGGATGTTTCCGGTTCCATGGGCGAGCGGGAGAAGGATCTCGCCAAGCGTTTTTTTGTGCTCCTGCATCTCTTCCTGAAGCGTCGCTATGAACGAACCGACGTCGTCTTCATCCGCCATACGCACGAAGCGCAGGAAGTCGACGAGGAGACCTTCTTCTATTCGACGCAAAGTGGCGGCACGATCGTTTCGACGGCGCTGGAGGAAATGCTGCGTGTCATCCGCGAACGTTATCCGAGCAGCGAATGGAACATCTATGCCGCCCAGGCGTCCGATGGCGACAATATGAGCGAGGATTCACGCCACTGCGTTGCGATGCTCGACCAGGAAATCATGAAGCTTTGCCAGTATTATGCCTATGTCGAGATCATCGATGAACGCGAGAGCGATATCTTCCGGGCGACGGACAACGGCACATCCCTGTGGCGCGCCTACCGGATGGTGACGGAGCGCTGGCAGAACTTCCAGATGACGCGGATCGCGGGACCGGCCGACATCTATCCCGTCTTTCATCAACTTTTCGCGAAACAGTCCGCGCCTCAGAAAGGCTCGTGATGGTTGCCCAGTCCCGCAGTCACGCCGGCGGCTCGAAACTTCTGTTTGAAAGCTCCGACTGGAACTTCGAGACGCTGTCGCGCACCTATGACGCGATTGAGGAAGTGGCGATTGGCGACTTGAATCTCGACGTCTATCCGAACCAGATGGAGATCATCTCCTCCGAGCAGATGCTCGATGCCTATGCCTCGATCGGCATGCCGCTGATGTACCGGCACTGGTCCTTCGGCAAGCATTTCGTCCACGAAGAACTGCAATACCGCAAGGGCCGGCGCGGGCTTGCCTATGAACTGGTCATCAATTCGAACCCCTGCATCGTCTACCTCATGGAAGAGAACACCATGGCGATGCAGGCGCTGGTGACAGCGCACGCCGCCTTCGGCCATAACCATTTCTTCAAGAACAACTACCTGTTCCGCCAGTGGACCGATGCGAGCGCCATATTGGACTATATGGAATTCGCCAAGAACTACATCGCCCGCTGTGAGGAGAAATACGGTCTGTCGGCGGTGGAATCGGTCTTGGACGCCGCCCACGCGATCATGGATCACGGTGTTTTCCGCTATCGCAGGACGCCGAAACTGTCTTCCGAGAGGGAGCGTGAGCGCACCCGCGAAAGGCAGGAATACGAGGAGCGTTCCTTCAGCGATCTGTGGCGCACGTTACCCGAAAAGAAGGATGTGGCCTCTTATGAGGAGACGGGGCAGGACGTTCTGGAGCGCAAGCGGGAACTCAAGCTTCCGGAGGAGAACCTGCTCTATTTCCTCGAAAAGCATAGCCCGGTCCTGAAAGCGTGGGAACGCGAGATCCTGCGGATCGTGCGCGTCATCGCGCAATATTTCTATCCTCAGCGGCAGACCAAGGTGATGAACGAAGGGTGCGCGACCTTCGTCCACTACACGATCATGAACATGCTGTTTGATCGGGGCCGCGTCAGCGAAGGCACGATGCTGGAGATCCTGCAAAGCCACTCCAACGTGGTCTTTCAGCCGGACTTCGATGATCCGCGCTATGGTTCCATAAACCCCTACGCGCTGGGCTTTGCGATGATGCAGGATATCCAGCGCATCTCGACGGACCCGACCGCCGAGGACAGGGACTGGTTTCCAGGCATGGCGGGAAACGGCGACTGGATGAAGACCCTGTGCGACGCCTGGGCAAACCATCGCGATGAATCCTTCATCCTGCAATATCTGAGTCCCAGCCTGATCCGTAAGATGCACCTCTTCATCCTCGCCGACGACGCTGCGGAAAGCGAGTACAAGGTCTCTGCCATCCACGACGAACGGGGCTATGAGAAGGTCCGTTCGGCGCTTGCCCACAGCCTGGATGTCGGCGCGAACCAGCCGGACATCCAGGTGGTGGACGTCGATCTCATGGGCGACCGCAAACTGCGCCTGCAGCACGCGGTCCATGACGGCGTGCTGCTTTCGGAGGAAGCACGCAATGCCACGCTGCGCGATGTGAGGCGGCTGTGGGGCTATGATGTCAGCCTTGTCGGCGTCGACGCGCAGTCGAACACGACGCTTTATGAGGTTTCGGCGGAAGAGGAATAATGTCCTCTCGTTCCTCTAGTGGAGCGAATTTGACATTTGAATCCCGGTCTGCATCGAGCTTTGTTTCAAATGCTAAATTAAAAGCTCTAATAGAATCATATGGTTGCTAGTGGTTTCTCGTTTCAGACATTTGCTTGAGCGCGTTGCATCAGCCGGATGCAAATGTCTGAATCAAACCACTAGCCTTGCGGCCTTGCATTGACCGGTTATTGTTCGGCCGGGATAAGAGATCCCCGTCGCAGGCGTCGGAACGGCAGAGGAATTCGACATGGATATCAGAAAAGAAACCGCGTCACTGCTCGAGAGGCTCGGCGTGAAGGCGGAACTGCTTTCCGGTGGCGACATGCCGGTCTTCAGCCCCGTCACCGGTGAGAGAACTGCGGATCTGACGACGATTCCCGCGGCAAAGGCGCGCGAAGTGATCGCCGGCGCGCATCAGGCTTTCAACGCCTGGCGCATGGTTCCTGCTCCGAGGAGGGGAGAACTCGTGCGGCTCCTGGGCGAGGAATTGCGCGCCGCGAAGGCGGATCTTGGCCGGCTGGTGTCGATCGAAGTGGGCAAGATCGAATCCGAAGGGCAGGGCGAAGTGCAGGAGATGATCGACATCTGCGATTTCGCCGTCGGTCTTTCCCGTCAACTATACGGCCTCACCATCGCCACCGAGCGGCCGGGCCACCGCATGATGGAGACATGGCATCCCCTCGGCGTCGTCGGCGTTATCACAGCGTTCAATTTTCCCGTCGCTGTGTGGTCGTGGAACACCGCACTGGCGCTGGTCTGCGGCAATGCCGTGGTGTGGAAACCGTCGGAGAAGACGCCGCTGACGGCGCTCGCCTGCAAGGCGATCTTCGAGCGTGCGGCCAAACGCCTCGGCGATGTGCCGGCATCTCTCCTGTCGGTCCTGATCGGCGACCGTGCCGTTGGCGAAGTGCTGGTGGACGATGAAAAGGTGGCGCTCGTCTCGGCCACCGGATCGACGCGCATGGGCCGCGAGGTCGGCCCGAGGCTGGCGAAGCGCTTCGCCCGTTCGATACTGGAACTCGGCGGCAACAATGCCGGCATCGTCTGTCCCTCCGCCGATCTCGACATGGCGCTGCGCGCCATCGCCTTCGGCGCGATCGGGACGGCGGGCCAGCGCTGCACGTCGCTGAGACGTCTTTTCGTGCATGAAAGCGTCTATGACGATCTCGTTCCGCGCCTGAAGCGGGCCTATGAAAGCGTCTCGGTCGGCAATCCGCTCGAAACGAACGCGCTTGTCGGGCCGCTGATCGACAAGGCAGCTTTCGACAGCATGCAAAGGGCGCTCGGCACGGCACGGGAGAAAGGTGGCGCCGTGACCGGCGGCGCGCGCGTCGAAACCCCGCACACAGACGCCTATTACGTCAAGCCGGCACTGGTCGAGATGCCCCGCCAGGTCGCGCCGGTGACGGAGGAAACCTTCGCGCCGATCCTCTATGTCATGAAATACAGCGATTTCGACCGGGCTCTTGCCGACCACAATGCCGTCGGCGCCGGGCTCTCCTCGTCGATCTTCACGCGCGACATAAGGGAATCGGAGCGGTTCCTCGGTCCTGACGGCTCGGATTGCGGCATCGCCAACGTCAACATCGGAACGTCCGGAGCGGAAATCGGGGGCGCCTTCGGCGGCGAGAAAGAAACCGGTGGCGGCCGCGAATCCGGCTCCGATGCATGGAAGGCCTACATGCGCCGTGCAACGAACACGGTGAATTATTCGAGCGCCCTGCCGCTGGCGCAGGGCGTATCCTTCGACATCGATTGAACAGCCCTCACAGAAGCCCGATCGAGAACCACGGCACCGCCGCGAGAAGGATCACGCCGATAAGGAGCGCGAGCAGGTAGCCGGCGATCGGCCGCATGCCCTCATGCGGATCGACGCGGCCGATGGCGCAGGCCGTATAATAGCCGACGCCGAAGGGCGGCGCGAACAGCCCGATGCCCATCGCAAGGATCGCGACGATGGCATAGTGAACCTCGTTCACCCCCACCACCTGGGCGATGGGGAAGAGGAGTGGCCCCAGAAGCACGATGGCGGGGATACCTTCCAGCACGCTTCCGAGCACCACGAAAACCACGATCGACATTGCCATGAAGCTGAAAGCGCCGCCGGGGAGCGCCGCCATGAAGTTCGCCAGTTCACCCGAGAAGCCCGATTGGGTCAACGCCCACGCCATCGCGGTAGCAGCCCCGATGATGAACAGGATGGCGCCGGAAAGAGATGCCGTGCCGATCAGCATCGGCATGATCCTTTTGCGGTCGAACTGCCCATAGATCAGGAATCCGATAGTGACCGAATAGATGATGCCGACCGTCGAGACTTCCGTCGCAGTCGTGATGCCCTCGACGACGGCGGCGCGGATGACGAAGGGAAGGATGAGCGCCGGCAGGGCGATCAGAAAGGTGCGGCCGATCTCCTTCGCCGACGCTCGCTTGACCTTCGAGAGGTCCTCGTGCCGCGAACGCCTCCAGGCGACGAAGGCGAGCACGAGGGCGAGAACGACGCCCGGCAGCAGGCCGCCGGTGAAAAGCGCGGCGATCGAGACACCGGTAACGGAGCCTACTGTTATCAGCACCAGGCTCGGCGGAATGGTTTCCGACATCGCGCCGGAGGCCGACAGAAGCGCGATCAGTTCGCCGGGCTTGGCGCCGCGCGCCTTCATTTCGGGAAAAAGCACCGGCGCCACCGCAGCCATGTCGGCCGCCTTGGCGCCGGAAATGCCTGACACGAGCAAAATCGCGCCGAGCAGGACATAGCTCAACCCGCCCCTGACATGGCCGACGAGGTTGGCAAGGAAGGCGACCATGGCGCGCGCCATGCCCGTCATCTCGATCAGATAGCCGAGAAGCACGAAAAGCGGCACGGCGAGGAGGATGAGGTGCGACATGCCCTCGTCCATCCGGTTGACAACGATGGACATCGGCAGGCGTGTCGTCAGCGAGAGATAGGAGAAGGTCGCGAGACCGAATGCGAACGCGATCGGCACTCCGGCGAAGATGCCCGCGGCCAACAGCAGGACGAAGAAGATCAGGAGGTTGATGTTGCCGAGTTCAGCGAAGACGGGCTTGAGCAGGTAAAGCACCGCCGCCATGACGATCGTCGCCGCGATGGCCACGGCGATAGCCTTGCCGTTTCCTGTTCGCGCGAGGCGCGCAAGGGCGATCAGGATCATCAGCACCGAGCAGATCGGCAGCGAGGCGGCCCTCCATGCCGCCGAAATTCCGAGGCCGGGCGTGGTGATGAAGGCCTCGCTTTGCGCGAATTTCCAGGAAGGACCGACGATGAGAAGCAGGAAGGTGATCGCCAGAACAGTGGCGATCGCTTCCGAGAGGATGCGCACTCTCTCCGGCAGGACGGAAAGTCGCATATGTTCGCCGCGCTGGAGAGCGATACACGATCCGAGAAGGCCCAGCCATAGAAAGCAGAGCGACGCCAGTTCATCCGACCAGACAAGCGGGTGATCGAAGACATAGCGGGAGACGACGCCCGCGAAAAGGACGATCACCTCGACAATGACAAGGATGGCCGCTGGAATTTCGACGACCCGGCCGAGCCATTTTTCAGCCGTGATCGCCCAGGACGGCG
>SCRB01001053.1 GCA_004299545.1 Rhizobiaceae bacterium | reverse complement strand
TCTTATGAGCTGCCTCGTGCTGCAATCTTTCCTTGTCGCGGCTATAAGTCGTTCGCAACTGCAATGAAGAGAGGGAATGTCCTCGTGCGTATTTTTTTCAGGGCTCTGGCTCCGCTTCTCCTCGGAATAGCGATGATCGGTTCTCAGGCTGCCTCGGCCACGCCGGCTCACGCAAAGGAGACACACAGAGGCGGTCACCATCATGTTCGGAAGGCGCGTGCCCATGCCACGCCGGTGGTGGAGTTTCCGGAACTGACCTGCGCCAAATATGGCAGGCCCATGGGTATTGATGCGCCACTGACGGCGAGCCGGGTGCGCAAGGGCGATCCCTATTACATCGAATTCCGCTACCGCTTTTCCTACGCCATCATCTCCGGGCATATGTATGACGTGTTCGGCCGGCTCGACGCCAATGGCCGCCCCATCACGCGCCAATATGTCGGGCTCTTTCCGGCAGGCGGGATTTTCGGCCTGTATGGCGGCGCCGTCATTCCGATGCCGGGAGAACTGAAGCCGAGCGTGCGCGACTGCACCTATAGACCTGGCGCGGCCTATCGCGTCTCGCTGACGGCGCGGCAATACAAGGCGCTTCTTGCAAAGGTCCGTGCGGCGCTTGCCCATCCGCCCGTCTGGCAGATGGAAGCCTATAATTGCAACCATTTTGCCGCCGGCCTCGGTTCCGTCGCCGGCCTGAAACCGCCTGCAAACAGGCTCCTGCCCTCGTTCGCCTATATCCACGCTTTCATTCGCGCCAATGGCGACAAGGACACATCCGGCTGACATACTGACATACTATCCGGCGGCTGACATACTATCCGGATAGTGCCGTGGCTCGCGCCTGCACGCCGGACGGATGGAACAGGAGGGGATGAACGAATGGCGGACGGATTTTCAGGCCCGGCGCTCACCGCGCTGGAGGCACATGAAGCGGTCGCCCTCCTGAAGAAGGGAGAGGTTTCTCCCTCCGAACTTCTCGACGCGGCTTTTGCACGCATTGCCGCGGTCGATCCGCAGGTGAACGCCATCCCCACGCTTTGCGAGGAACGGGCGCGAGAAGCCGCCCGCTCGGTCGAGGGAAAACGCAGGGAGAACGGCGATGCGCCGGGCTGGCTGGCGGGGCTGCCGATCGGCATCAAGGATCTGATGCCGGTCAAGGGCGTGCGCACGACGTTCGGTACCCTCGGCCTCAAGGATTTCGTGCCGGCGGAAAGCGATCCGCTGGTGGAAAAGCTGGAGGCGAGGGGCGCGATCGTCGTTGGCAAGACGAACACGCCCGAAATGGGCGCCGGTGGCAACACCTTCAACGCGATCTTCGGCCGGACACGCAATCCGTGGGACCTGCGCAAGAGCGCCGGCGGTTCCTCGGGCGGCGCGGCCGCCTCGCTTGCGACCGGAGAAGTGTGGCTGAGCCATGGGTCGGACCTCGGCGGATCGCTGCGGACGCCTGCCGCCTATTGCGGCATTGTCGGCTTGCGGCCGACGCCCGGCCGCGCCGGCGGCGCAGGACCGGCCAATGCCTTTCAAACGGAAAGCGTCCAGGGCCCCATGGCGCGGACGGTCATGGATACGGCTCTCTTCCTCGACGCCATGGCTGGCTTCGATCCGCGCCAGCCGTTGTCGCTCGACGCACCTGCCGAGCCGTTCCAGGAGGCTGTGCGCCGCGCCTCGCCGAAAGTGAGGATCGCCTATGCGCCGGACCTCGGCGGGTTCTCGCCGGTCGAAGGAGAGATCGAGGCGGTTATGCGCCGCGCGCTTGAAGTCGCCCAGGGGAATGGCGCGACGGTGGAGGAGGCCTGCCCGCAGCTGCCCGGGCTTCACGAAACCTATGTAACGCTGCGCGCCATGAATTGGGCGGCGGGCGCGGGACGTCATCCCGAGGCCGTCCAGCGCCATTACAAAAGCACGCTGGCGGAGAATATCGATCTGGGAAGACATTTGGCGGCCGAGCAGATCTACGATGCGCAACGCAACCGCTCGCTGCTTTACGCCAATATGCAGTTTTTTCTCGAACGCTACGACGTGCTTGCCTGTGCGGTGGTCGGCCTCGAACCGACGCTTGCGGAGGTGGAATATCCCACATCCGTCGCGGGCGCGCCGATGGCTGATTACATGGGCTGGCTCCGTTTTGCCTTCCTTGCCACCACGACGGCGCTGCCGGCGCTGTCGCTCCCCGTCGGCTTCACGGAAAGCGGCATGCCGGTCGGCATGCAGTTGATCGGGCCGCCACGCGGCGAGGCCAAGGTTCTCGCGGTCGCCAAGGCGCTGGAAGATGTCGTCGGGTTCCGCGGCCGGACGCCGATCGATCCACGCCGACGCTGACCAACCCCGTCAACCGCTCTAACCGATTGTACGCTCGAGCACGCCGACCCAATTGCGCCAGGCGATCTTTTCGATCAGCGCGTCCCCGAAGCCATGCGCGGCAAGCGCGGCGATCAGTTTCGGCAGGCCGGAGACGTCCCCGATTTCCGCCGGAATTATGGCG
>SCRB01001052.1 GCA_004299545.1 Rhizobiaceae bacterium | reverse complement strand
GGCGTAGGCGCCTCAGGTGATCCTCCGCCGGGAGCAGCCGAAGCTGCGCATATTGTGCACCGAGATCACGCCATACCGGCAATTGATGGAGCGCGCGCGTCTCGATCTCGGCTTCGAACTCGAGTTCGAGGCGCATGATTTCGTAACGGCCCAGCGGATCGCGGCCACCCAGCCGGACCGGTACGATGTCTACGACCAGTGTTTCCACAACCTCGATATCGTTTGGTACTGGCGGGCCATCAAGCCGATCGAGATCGACCGGATCGAGCTGTGGGACGAGGTCAACGATCTCACCAAGAAAGGCGCCATAAACAGCGTCGGTTCCATCGGATTGGGCGACGCGCCCGTAACCCGCCTCTATGTCCAGCAGGACAACTCCCTGTCGTCGGCCCCTTCGACGCGCATCTCGATGCTGCCCACAGTGCACAATTTCGATTCCTTCGCGGTGAACGAAGCGGCCGCCGGCATCGATGTGGACCAGGACGTACGCTCGTGGGCCGAACTTCTGTCGCCGCGCTGGAAGGGGCGGATATCGATCGTCGACGAACCGGCAATCGGGTTCTTCGACATTGCATTGGCGGCACGGGCGGCGGGCAAGGTGACGTTTCGCGATCCCGGCAATATGAGCGTCGATGAGGTCGACAAGCTGATGGATTTCGCGCTCGGTCTGAAGCGCGAGGGCTATTTCGTCCCGTTTTGGAAAACGACCCAGGACGCGACGCGTCTGATGGAGAACAACGACGTCGTCATCAGCAGCATGTGGTCGCCGAGCGTCGTCGCGCTGAAGGCACGCCATATCCGCATCCGCCAGGCCGTTCCGATCGAGGGTTATCGCGGCTGGCATGGCGGCTTGTGCATCGCGCGCCATCTTGAGGGGCACAGGCTCGATCAGGCCTATGCCTATCTGAACTGGTTCCTGTCCGGCTGGCCCGGCGCCGTCGCTGCCCGTCAGGGCTATTATATTTCCGTTCCCGAACGCATCCGCAATCATCTCGACGAAGAGGAATGGGCTTATTGGTACGGGGGGAAGCCGGCATCGCGCCCGCTGCCCGATCCCAACGGGATACCGGCGATCCGCCCGGGAGAAGTGCGTTCGGGCGGTTCATACTGGAGCCGCGCATCGCAGATCGCTATCTGGAACACCACTATGGACGAGCACAACTATCTCGTCAGGCGGTGGGGCGAATTGATCGGAAACGGAGTGGAGCGGAGCACGGGTAGCCGGAAGATAGCCTGACTGCGCCTATAGACCCGATCAGTCGGTGTCAACCGATTGGCGGACGGGCGTCAAGCAGCATTCCGGAGCGCTGCAGGGCGCCCGCGAATTGCAGGATCGTTGCTTCGTCATTCGTTCGCGCGACAGCCTGGAGGCCGACCGGCAGGCCGGCTTCCGTCAGTCCGACCGGCAACGAGGCCGCGGGCTGTCCCGTCAGATTGAAAGGATAGGTGAACGTCACCCACGATACCGCGTTTCGATCCTCGTAACCGGGCGGGGTATTCCGCCCGACATCGAAGGCCGCGACGGGCAGGGTCGGTGTGAGAAGGAGATCATAGTCCTCGAAGAAGCGGCGCATCTTCTCCCGCAATTCATAGCGGCTGAAGACGTTTTCGTAATAGCCGCGCATATCCTGCCCGATCGCGGCTTTCAGCAATTCAAGCACTGCCGGGTCGAGCAGGCCGGGCGCATCCGTAATATGCTGCCTGAGGCGCGTTCCGACGCCGGCGTAGAATTCCGACGTCCAGAGACCGACCGGATCTTCCAGGGACAAATCCGCAGGCGTGACGTCGAAGCCGGCCATGCGCATGCGGGCGACCGCATCCTCGCAGATGGCCAGGATCTCCGCATCGACGCGGCCATATCCGAGGTCCGGGCTCCATGCGATCCTCAGCTTCCCCTCGGCTTTTGCCGCAGCTGTGGAATCCGGCCTGGATTGCGCCACGGAAAAAGGATCGCGGGCATCGAAACCCGCGATGACGTCCAGCACGAGCGCCGCGTCTCCGACGGTGCGCGTCAGCGCCCCCACATGCGCGAGCGTCGGCGTCGCCGATGTCGGAAAGACCGGAACCCGGCCGAACTGCGCCTTCAGGCCGACGAGGCCGGTGAGGGCGGCCGGAATACGGATCGAGCCGCCGCCATCCGTCCCCAACGCATAAGGGACGAGCCCTGCCGCGACCATTGCCGCCGAACCGCAACTCGATCCACCCGGCGTCTTTTCGAGGTTCCATGGATTGCGCGTAATGCCGGTCAGCGGACTGTCGCCGACGGCCTTGCAGCCAAACTCGCTGGTCGTGGATTTGCCGAGGATCACTGCGCCGGCGGCTCGCAACCGGCTTACGGAAGGCGCGTCTTCCTTCAAAGGGTCGGCCGAGGTCGCTTTCGATCCGGACCGTTGAGGAAAACCGGCAACGGCGATGAGGTCCTTCACGGCGGTGGGTATGCCGTCGAGCGACCCCCGCCTCGCCTCGCGCATCATGCGTTCCTCGGCGGCGCGCGCCTGCCCGCGTGCCGCTTCGAAATCGACGGCCACGAACATGTTCAGTTCCAGTTCGAGCCCTTCGTAGCGTCTGCGGACATCCTGCAGCACCTCTACCGGCGAAAAGGCCTTGCGCCGGAAGCCCTCGTCCAACTGCTCAATGGTGAAAAAACTGAAATCAGCCGGCATCGCTCTTGCTCTAAGCCGGCCGCGCCGATGCGCGACCGGCTGTCGTCATCTCAGGGGAGGATGGCGATCGCACGCACGGGGGAACCGGAGCCGCCCTTGAACTTCAGGGGCAGGCCGAAAAACTCGAACTCGCCGACCCCGACCAGTTCCTCGAGATTGACCAGCCATTCGAAATGGGAGATGCCGAGATCGCGGCACAGCCTATGCTGGGCGAAGATGTTGTCCGACGGCTTGTCGGTCGACGGCCCCTCTACACCGTGCATACGGGAGCCCCTGTCATAGAGCCATCGCGTGGCCTCGACGGTAAGGCCCGGGTTCCCCCAGACGATCTGTTTGCGGTCCCCCCAGTTGCGGGCGTGGAATCCCGTACATAGAAGAACGATGTGGCCGTCCACCTTGACGCCGGATTTGCGTTCGGCTTCCTCCATATGGGCGACCGCGATGTCTTCGAGGTCGCCGATATGCCGGAAATCGAAGCACACGGCCTTGCCCATGAACATGTCGAGCGGCATTTCGTCGATCGGCGCTCCGTTCGGATTGACGTGCCGAAAGGCGTCCACATGCGTTCCGACATGGTCGAGCATGCCGATGAAGTTGGTCTGGAACGTCATCGGATCACCCGGTACCCCGAGGCCGAAAGACTTTGTTGTCTCATGAGTGAGTGCGGGCAGATAGACCGGGCTCTGAAACAGCTTGTGAGCCGGCATATTGTCTTCGATCGCCAGACTTAGATCGATAATGCGCCGTGCCATTTCGAGCCCCTTTCCGACTATAAATTGAATCTATAAGCACGCTCCGTACATGATCCGGAGGAACTTGATCGAGGTTGGTTCATAGGTGATGATTGCAAGGGTTACGTGAGCTGGCAATTGGGATAAGCCTGATAGAAGACATAACGAATATTTATGCCTGAAGGGCGAATGATCGGGTCAAGTAATGGAGCTTCGAGACATTGCCTCGCTTGTCGCGATTGCCGAAACCGGCAGTATCTCGGGTGCCGCGCGCAGACTGAATCTGACGCGGCCGGCGTTAAGCGCATCGTTGCGGCGGCTGGAGACGGATCTGAAGGTCATGCTCGTCATGCGCCATTCCCGTGGTGCCACGCTGACACCGGAGGGCGGGTTCGTCCTGGAAAAGGCTTATGGACTCTTCAAGGAGGTTGCGGATATCGAGTCCGTCGCCAGTCATCTGGCGCGCGAGCCCGCGGGGCCGGTACGCCTCGGCCTTCCGACGAATGTCGCGGGCGGGCTCGTTCCGGAACTGATCCCTGAATTGAAGGCGCGCTATCCGCATGTGAAAGTTCACGTCGTCGAGGCCATGAGCGGTGTGCTGATGGAACAGCTTCAGATCGGCCGGCTCGATCTTGCGGTGCTCTTCCACATCCAGCCGATGCCGGGCCTACGGAGCGAACCGATCATAAGCGAAGAGTTGCGGCTGTTGGTGCCTGCCGGACATGCGTTCGCCGGGCGCGGTTCGATCTCCTTCGCCAAGGCCATCGGACTCGATCTCGTGTTGCCCAGTCCGGACAATTCCATTCGCCGTCATATCGAAGCGGCCGCTCGAGGCGAAGGAATGTCGCTCACCGTGTCGGCGGATGTCGATTCGTTTCCGGGGCTGGTGAATCTCGTGAAGGTCGGCTACCCGACGATCATGCCGACTTTCCTCGTCCAGGATGCGCTTGCCGAGGGGAGCGTCTTCGCCCTCGAGATCGTCTCGCCAGCCCTGGCCTGGACCTTGCATCTGGCGTCGCGCCGGGATGCGCAACGCCCGATCGCCAGCATGGCAACCGGCCGGCTGCTGATCGAGGCCTGCGGCAGGTTGGTGGAAACCGGGCGATGGCCGGGACGGCGTGTCGTCTGATCGCCAGCATGGCAACCGTGCTCGGTCTCCAACGGACCTTAATGCAGTTGCCGAAACAGCTTGTAGAGTTCAGCCTTTTTTTCGAAGCCTATGCCGGGAGCGTCCGGCAGGCCAACAGAACCGTCCTCCACCGCTATATCGTCGGCGAAACCGCCGAAGGGCTGGAAAGCGTCAGGGTAGGATTCATTGCCACCCAGATGCAGCCCGGCGGCAATGTTCAGCGACATCTGGTGTCCGCCATGCGGAACCACGCGGCGTGACGACCAGCCAAGCGATCGGATGATTTCGAGCGTGCGCAGATATTCCACCAGACCGTAGGAAAGGGCGCAGTCGAACTGCAGATAGTCGCGGTCCGGCCGCATACCGCCATAGCGCAGCAGATTGCGGGCGTCCTGATGCGAGAACAGGTTCTCGCCGGTCGCCATCGGCTGGTCGTAATGGGCAGCCAGTTCCGCCTGCAATGCGTAGTCCAGAGGGTCGCCGGCTTCCTCGTACCAGAACAGGTCGTATGGCCGCAGCGCCTCGGCATAGGCGATAGCGGTGCCGGGATCGAAGCGGCCATTGGCGTCCACGGCCAGATGCTTGCCGTCGCCCACCACTTTCAGAACCGCCTCGATGCGGCGCAGATCTTCCTCGAGCGCGACGGCGCCGATCTTCATTTTCACCACCTTGTAGCCGCGGTCGAGATAGGAGCACATCTCGGCCTGGAGCTTGGAATGATCCTTGTCGGGATAGTAGTAGCCGCCGGCGGCATAGACCCAGACCTTCTTGTCGGCGACGCCGTCCCGGTAGCGATCGGCAAGCAGCCGCCATAGAGGAACGCCGGCGATCTTGGCAACGGCGTCCCACACGGCCATGTCGATCGTGCCGACCGCGACCGAGCGTTCACCGTGGCCGCCGGGCTTCTCGTTGGTCATCAGCGCCTTCCAGATCGCGAACGGGTCGAGATTGTCGTTCTCGTGATCGATCAGCGTTTGAGGATCGGCTTCCAGCACCCGGGCGAGGAAGCGGTCCCGCATCAGCGCACCCTGTCCGTAGCGGCCGTTCGAGTTGAAGCCGTAACCCACCACTTGCCTTCCGTCACGGACGACGTCGGTGATCACGGCGACGACCGAGCAGGTCATCTTCGAGAAGTCGATATAGGCGTTGGCGATCGGCGAGGCGATCGAGACCGTTCTTTCCCTGATGTCGACGATGCGCATGCGCGATCCTATGCTTCGAGCGCGGCTGCCACCGCCTTGCCGCAGGTCTGGGTATCGGCGCGGCCGCCGAGGTCGCGCGTGCGGGTGGCCTCGTCCTTCAGCGTTGTCTCGATGGCCTCGACGATCGCTTGAGCGGCGTCCTCATGGCCGAAATGGTCGAGCATCATGGCGGCCGTCCATATTTGCCCGATCGGATTGGCGATCCCCTTGCCGGCGATGTCCGGAGCCGAGCCATGGACCGGCTCGAACAGTGAGGGAAAACGGCCCTCGGGATTGATGTTGGCCGATGGCGCGATGCCGATCGTGCCGGCGCAGGCCGGTCCAAGATCCGACAGGATGTCGCCGAACAGGTTCGACGCGACGACCACATCGAAGCGGTTCGGGTTCAGGACGAAATGCGCCGTCAGGATGTCGATGTGATATTTGTCCCAGGAAACGTCCGGATAGTGCGCGGCCATCGCTTCCACGCGCTCGTCCCAATAGGGCATCGTGATCGAGATGCCGTTGGATTTGGTGGCGGAGGTGAGATGCCTACGCGGGCGCCTGCGCGCCAGATCGAACGCATAGCGCAGGATGCGGTCGACGCCGACACGCGACATCACCGTCTCCTGAATGACGATCTCGCGCTCCGTACCGGGATACATCTTGCCGCCGATAGAGGAGTATTCGCCTTCGGTGTTCTCGCGCACCACATAAAAATCGATGTCGCCGGGCTTGCGGTTGGCCAGCGGTGAGGGAACTCCCGGCATCAGCCGGACGGGACGGAGATTGACATACTGATCGAACTCACGGCGGAACTGCAGCAGCGATCCCCAAAGCGAGACATGGTCGGGTACGGTGGCCGGCCAGCCGACCGCGCCGAAGAAGATCGCGTCGTGCCTTTCGATTCTGGACTTCCAGTCCTCCGGCATCATGCGGCCGTGCTTGGCGTAATAGTCGCACGAGGCGAAGTCGAAATGATCGAACTGCAGGTCGATGTCAAAGCGCTTTGCCGCGGCCTCCAGAACGCGCAATCCTTCCGGGACGACCTCCTTTCCGATTCCGTCGCCGGGGATAACTGCAATCCTGTGTTTGTTTCCTGACATGACGATGGATTCCTCAACTACGAAGCGGGACAAGCGAATCCGAATGCCCGACAGGTCACCTTGCAACAGGAATTGACGAAACCCGTGGAATCTCAGCCGCCGAGATACTCGATCTCGTGGCGCAGGCGCCCGCTGTTAAGTCCCATCCCGAGCAGAACGGCGAGCAGCACGCGGGCTTTTGGCCCGCTCAGATCGCCGGCAAAAATGACGCCGCCCTCCGAAAGGGTCTTGCCACCGCCGTTGCCGTAGATCGGCTTGACGCGGCCGCGTTGGCATCGACTGGTCATCACAACGACAGTCCCCTTTCTGGCGAGGGCAACCGCGGTTTCCGTGATCGATGGTGTGGCATTGCCCCGACCGAAACCTTCCAGCACGATCGCCCTGGCACCGTTATCGGCGGCAAAGCGAAGATAGCGGTCGCTGATACCCATCGTCAATTTGATGAGTTCGACGTCAGCCACTATTCCTTTCGCTTTATAGTTGCGCCTCAGGATCGGCCTGCGATGAAGCACGATGCGGTCACCGTCCACCTCGCCGAGTTTGCCGTGTTCATAGGAGATGAATGTGTCGGTACGCGAAGCATGGGACTTCGTAACGTCGCGTGCCGCGTGGAATTCCTGCTCGAAGCAGACCATAGCGCCGAGACCTTTCGCGGTCTCCGAGGCCGCCAGCCTGATAGAGTCGGTAATGTTCCGGGGGCCGTCGGGATTGGGTTCATCAGCCGCGTGCTGCGCGCCGATAAACAC
>SCRB01001051.1 GCA_004299545.1 Rhizobiaceae bacterium | reverse complement strand
CGCCGCGGCACTCGCCGCCGGCTGCAGCGTCGTCGCCCATCCCTCGCACGAGACGCCCTATTCGGCGTTGGCTCTGGCCGAGCTGGCCGAGCGCGCCGGCTTTCCGGCCGGTGTCTTCAATGTCGTCACCGGCCGCGCCTCGACCATTGTCCCGCCGTGGATGGCGGACGCCCGCGTCCGCGCGGTTTCCTTTACCGGCTCGACCGAGATCGGCAAGCTGCTCTATCGGCAGTCGGCCGATACGGTGAAACGCATCGTCATGGAACTCGGTGGTCACGCCCCCTTCCTGCTCTTCGCCGACGCCGACATGAAGCGGGCGCTTAACGAGGCAGTGAAAGCGAAATTCGCGACCTCCGGCCAGGATTGCCTCGGCGCCAACCGTTTCCTGATCGAGCGCTCCGTCTATGACCGGTTCTGTAAAGGCTTTGCCGACCGTGCGGCGGCGCTTCGTGTCGGCCCCGGCATCGAGGACCCCGATATCGGACCGCTGATGAACGAGAAGGCCGTCGCCAAGCAGGAGGAGCATGTCGCCGACGCGCTGGCGAAGGGCGCACGGCTCCTTGCCGGCGGCAAGCGCCGCACGCCGGGTTCGCTCTTCTTCGAGCCGACGGTGCTTGCCGACGTGCCGGATGACGCACTCATCATGCGGGAGGAAACCTTCGGTCCCGTCGCGGCGGTCGCCGCTTTCGATACGGAAGAAGAGGCGCTCAAACGCGCCAACGACACCGAATACGGCCTCGTCGCCTATCTGCACACCAACGATCCGCGGCGCATCTACCGCGCCAGCCGCGCGCTGCAATACGGCATGGTCGCGGTCAACCGCACCAAGGTCACGGGGGCGCCGATCCCCTTCGGCGGCGTCAAGCAATCGGGCCTCGGCCGCGAGGGCGCTCGCCTCGGCATGCAGGCCTTCATGGATGTGAAATATGTCTGCCGCGACTGGGCATAACGATTTTCAGAACGGAAAGGATAGGAAAATGTTGAAGAACGACCAGCTCGACCAATGGGACCGGGAGAATTTCTTCCATCCCTCGACCCATCTCGCCCAGCACGCGCGCGGGGAAAGCTCAAGCCGGATCGTCACCGGCGCCTCGGGCGTCCATATCGAGGACCGTGACGGCACCCGCCTGCTCGATGCCTTCGCAGGCCTTTATTGCGTCAATGTCGGCTATGGCCGCCAGGAAATCGCCGAGGCGATCGCCAAGCAGGCGAGAGAACTCGCTTATTACCATGCCTATGTCGGCACCGGCACCGAGGCGTCGATCACGCTCGCCAAAATGGTGCTCGAACGCGCGCCGAAGAACATGTCGAAGGTCTATTTCGGCCTCGGCGGATCGGACGCCAACGAAACCAACGTCAAGCTCGTCTGGTACTACAACAACATCCTTGGCCGGCCGCAGAAGAAAAAGATCATCTCGCGCTGGCGCGGCTATCACGGCGCTGGCCTGATGACCGGCTCGCTGACCGGCCTCGAACTCTACCACAAGAAGTTCGACCTGCCTTTCCCGCAGGTGAAGCACACGCTGGCACCCTATTACTATCGCCGCGACGACCGCTCGATGAGCGAGCAGCAGTTTTCCGAACATTGCGCGGCTGAGCTCGACCGGCTGATCGAGAGCGAGGGGCCGGACACGGTCGCCGCCTTCATCGGCGAACCGGTACTCGGCACGGGCGGCATCGTGCCGCCGCCGGCGGGTTACTGGGCGGCGATCCAGAAGGTGCTGAAGAAGCATGACGTGCTCCTGATCGCCGACGAGGTGGTCACCGGCTTCGGTCGGCTGGGCAGCATGTTCGGCTCTCTCCATTACGACATCGAGGCCGATATCATCACCATCGCCAAGGGCCTGACCTCGGCCTATGCACCGCTTTCGGGGTCGATCGTCTCGAAGAAGTTCTGGACAGTGCTGGAAAAAGGCACCGACGAGAACGGCGCCATCGGCCATGGCTGGACCTATTCGGCGCATCCGATCGGCGCGGCGGCCGGCGTCGCCAACCTGAAGCTGATCGACGACCTCGATCTGGTCAAGAACGCGCGTGAAACCGGCGCCTATTTCAATAAGGCCATGAAGGAAGCGCTCGGCGGCCATGCCCATGTCGGTGAAGTGCGCGGCGAGGGCTTGCTCAACGCCGTCGAATTCGTCGAGGACAAGGACGACCGCAAGTTCTTCGATCCGGCGAAAAAGATCGGCTATGCGGTTTCCGGCGCGCTTCTGAAGCGCGGCGTCATCGGCCGCGCCATGCCGCAGGGCGACATTCTGGGCTTCGCGCCGCCGCTCTGCCTGACCAGAGCCGAAGCCGACGAAATCATCGGCAAGACGAAGGAAGCCGTCGCCGAAGTGCTTGGCTGAGGCGAAAACGCCTGTCGTTTTTCACCCGGCACACCCTCAGGATGTGCCGGGCGTAACGCCCAAGAGATTCGACGCCTTCGCCATTGCGGACGCTTACAGCGTCCGCGTCACCATCTCGACGCGATAGCATTCGATGACATCGCCCTGGCGGATGTCCTCGTAATTCTCGAATGCCATGCCGCATTCCTGGCCGGCCGGCACTTCCGCAACTTCGTCCTTGAAGCGCTTCAGCGTCTTCAGCTTGCCTTCGTGGATGACGACATTGTCGCGGATCAGGCGCACGCCTGCGCCGCGCTCCACCTTGCCGTCGGTCACGCGGCAGCCGGCGACCTTGCCAACCTTGGTGATATTGAAGACTTCGAGAATTTCCGCATTGCCGAGGAAGGTCTCGCGCCGCTCCGGCGAGAGCAGACCCGACATCGCCGCCTTCACGTCATCAACGAGGTTGTAGATGATGTTGTAATAGCGGATTTCGATGCCCGCCTTTTCGGAGGCGTCACGCGCCTGCTTGTTGGCGCGTACGTTGAAGCCGATGATCGCCGCCTCCGATGTCTCGGCAAGAGACACGTCGCTTTCGGTAATGGCGCCGGCACCCGCATGGACGATCCGCGCACGGACCTCGTCTGTGCCGAGTTTGTCCAATGCGCTGATGATCGCCTCGATCGATCCCTGCACATCGCCCTTGATGACAAGGGGAAATTCCTTCAGGCCCGACGTCTGCAACTGCGACATCATCTGCTCAAGCGAACCGCGTTGGCCGGCCTGGCGTGCAACGGCCTTTTCGCGCGCCACCCGCTGGCGATATTCGGAGATTTCGCGCGCGCGCGCCTCGCTTTCGGCAATGCCGAAGTGGTCGCCCGCCTGAGGCGTTCCCTGAAGCCCGAGCACCTCGACCGGCGTGGACGGACCGGCCTCGTCGATCTGCTCTCCACGATCGTTGACGATCGCGCGAACCCGGCCCCATTCGTTGCCGGCGACAAGGATATCGCCGGGCAGGAGCGTCCCCGTCTGGATCAGGATGGTAGCGACGGGACCGCGGCCGCGGTCGAGCTTCGCTTCGATCACCACGCCTTCGGAGGTGCGTCCACGATCGGCCTTGAGGTCGAGTATTTCGGCCTGGAGCAGAATGGCCTCCAGCAATTTGTCGAGATTGGTGCCCTTGACCGCCGAAACTTCGACTTCGAGCGTCTCGCCACCCATCGATTCGACGACGATCTCGTGACGCAGCAATTCCGTGCGCACCCTTTCAGGCTTGGCGTCCGGCTTGTCGATCTTGTTGATCGCGACAATGATCGGAACGCCGGCGGCGCGGGCATGACTGATCGATTCGATCGTCTGCGGCATTACGCCGTCATCGGCCGCGACCACCAGGACGGCGATGTCGGTCGCCTGCGCGCCGCGCGCGCGCATCTGGGTGAAAGCCGCGTGGCCGGGCGTATCGATGAAGGTAATCTTCTGCCCCTTATGCTCGACCTGATAGGCGCCGATATGCTGCGTGATGCCCCCCGCTTCGCCGGAGACAACGTTGGCGTGGCGGATGGCGTCGAGCAGGGACGTCTTGCCGTGATCGACATGGCCCATGATGGTGACGACCGCCGGGCGCGGCTCCAGGTTCTCCTCGCTGTCGGTGACCTGGAAAAGCCCCTCCTCGACGTCGGATTCCGCCACTCGTTTCACCGTATGTCCGAATTCAGACGCGATCAGTTCCGCCGTATCGGCGTCGATGACATCGCCGGGCTTCATGATCTGGCCCTGTTTCATGAAGAACTTCACCACGTCGACGGCGCGTTCGGCCATGCGGCCCGCCAGTTCCTGAATGGTGATCGTCTCCGGCAGGATGACTTCACGCGAGATCTTCTCCCGCGGTTCCTGGTGCAGCGCGCGCTTGAACTTCTCCTGGCGGCGGCGCATCGACGAAAGCGAACGCTGGCGTGCCGCCTCCTCGTCGGAGAGGGCGGTATTGAGCGTGAGCTTGCCGCGGCGGCGGACTTCTTCGCCCCGCACCGGCCGTGCCGGCCGGGGGGCCACCTCAGGTCGGAGACCGCGCTTCGCGACAGGACCACGGTTGCGTGGCTCTTCATCGGTCTCTTCGGTGGCCGAAGCGGTTTCGGCCCGGGCCGGCGCCCTGCGGCGCGCCTCTTCCTCGGCGCGGCGACGGGCTTCGGCCTCGGTCTTGACACGCGCTTCTTCCTCCGCCTGCCGGCGGGCGGATTCCTCACGCTCGCGGCGGCGGCGCTCATCATCCTCGGCGCGGCGCTGGGAGTCCTCCACAGCGCGCTTGCGGTCCTCGACCTCGCGCACCTTGGCCTCTTCGAGGGCGCGCCGGCGGGCCTCCATCTCATCACGGGAGAGTTCGTTGAGAACGATGGTCCCCCTGTCAGGGCCCGGCTGCGGCTTCGGCTG
>SCRB01001050.1 GCA_004299545.1 Rhizobiaceae bacterium | reverse complement strand
CCGGCGTCGGAATGGATCCTGCCGCAGCCGGTCATCACCGCGGCCACCTTGTCGAAATTCGTCAATGCCAAGCTTTCGCCGCTGCATTTCTCGATGTGCGGCTGTGAGGACATGCCCGGCTTCCCTGAACGCTGGGGTGGCAAGAAGTGAACGAAACAGTGACCCGGAAAATCGACTATCTCATTCTGGGTGGAGGCTCGGCGGGCTCAGCGCTCGCCGCGCGCCTCTCGGAAACCGAAAGCAAGTCGGTCGTCCTCGTCGAGGCGGGACGCGATCTCCGCCAGGCGACGATGCCCGACAATATCCGCGCCCGCTACCCCGGTCGCGCCTTTATCGACCCGCAAAATGTCTGGACCGCGCTGCAAGCCGTGTTCAGCGGTGCGAAAACACGGCGGCCCCACCATGCACCCCGGCTCTACGAGCAGGCCCGCGTACTCGGCGGCGGCTCCTCGATCAACGCCATGGTGGCCAATCGCGGCGCGCCGGAGGATTATGATGAATGGGCCGCTCTCGGCGCCGAGGGCTGGAGCGGCGAGGTTGCGCTTGAATATTTCCGCAAGATCGAGCGTGATGTCGATTTCGCCGACAAATTCCACGGCCGAACCGGCCCGATTCCGGTTCGACGCCTGCCGCCTGCTCGCGTCTCTCCCTTTGTCAGGGCAGTGGTCGAGACCCTGAAGCTTCGTGGCGAGCCTATCCTGCCTGACCAGAACGGCGAATGGCGGGATGGCGTTTTCCCTGCCGCCATCGCCGTCAGCGATGATGGCGAGCGGGTGCCCGCTTCCATCGCCTATCTGACCGACGAAGTGCGCCGCAGGCGCAACCTGACGATCCTGACCGAAACGCATGTGCGTACGCTATGTTTCGACGGGCTCCATGTCATCGGCGCCGAGGTCGAGCGCAATGGCAGGCGCGAAAGCCTGACGGCTGGAGAAACCATCGTGACCATGGGTGGCATCCACTCGGCCTGCCTCCTGATGCGTAGCGGTATAGGCCCCGCGTCCGAACTGAAAGCGCTTGGCATCACGCTGCGTTGTGACCGGCCCGGCGTCGGCAAGAACCTCATGGAACATCCGCTGATCGCCGTCTCTGCATATCTGCCAGCCGAGGCGCGCATGGCCGATCTTGCCGAGCACCATGACCAGGCGCTGTTGCGCTGGACCTCCGGCATCGAGGACGCGCCGCGCGGCGATATGCACTTCGCCATTATCGGCCGCACCGCCTGGCACGAAATCGGCCAGCGCATGGGCTCTATCCTGATCTGGGTCAACAAATCCTACTCTCGCGGCGAGGTCAGGCTGCGATCTGCCGATCCGCATCAGGAGCCGATCGTCGATTTCCGCCTGCTCTCCGACGCGCGTGATTTCAGCCGGCTGAAGGAAGGCTTTCGCAAGGCCGCGTCGATCCTCTCCGACCCGAATCTCCGGCGGATGGCCGGAACTGTCTTTCCGACGAGCTATTCCGAACGGGTCAAGAAAGTGTCTGCCCCAGGCCTTTGGAACGCCGTCCAGCTGAGGTTCCTTGCCAGGATACTCGACTGGTCGGGGCCGTTGCGCAGTTTCGTGATCCATTCCGTCATCACCCTCGGCATCAGCCTTGACAAGCTTTTGGGCGACGAAGAAGCGCTTGGGGAATTCGTCGGCAATTCGGTCGCTGGCGTTTGGCACGCCTCGGGCACCTGCCGTATGGGCGCGGCCGACAACGCGATGGCAGTGACGGATGGACAGGGGCGCGTCTATGGCGTCACCGCGCTGCGGATCTGCGATTCCTCGATCATGCCTTCCATCCCGCGCGCCAATACGAATATGCCCACCTTGATGCTCGCGGAGCGGATAGCAGACATCATCAAGAGCGAAGGAGCGCGCTAGGCCGGATCGACATTCACGGTAGCCAGATCATGGTGGCGGCGAGGTGGACGAAGCCGTTGAAATGGATGGTTCACCTGTCATAGCGCGTTGCGAAGCGGCGAAAGTGCTTGAGGCGGTTGAAGCATCGCTCGATGCGATTACGCTGCTTGTAGAGTTCGATGTCGTGCGGGATTACGATCTTGCGGTTGCGCTTGGATGGGATCACCGCTTGCGCCTTCATCTGAGCGATGCGATCTCGTAAGCTATTGCTGTCATAGGCTTTATCGGCAAGTACGGCATCAGCATCCTGGCCGTCCAGGAGTGGCTGGGCAACAGTGATGTCATGGGCCTGCCCGGCCGTGATGTGAAACCGCAAGGGCCGGCCGAGCGCGTCGGCAAGCATGTGGATTTTGGTCGTCAGCCCACCTCTGGAGCGCCCCGGCGCCTGATCCTTGGCCCCCCTTTTCCGCTCGCCGCCTGCTGGTGCGCACGGACAATGGTGCTGTCGAGCATCAGGTACTTGTTTTGTCTCGGTCTGCGGTCAGCGCCTCGAACAGCCGCTCCCATACACCGGCATGGCACCAGCGGCTGAAGCGGCGATGCACCGTCTTCCATTTGCCATAGCGCTCGGGCAAGTCGCGCCAGTGCGCCCCTGACCGCGGCGCTCACAAACATCCATTTACAAACAAACGGTTATCCGACCCCGCCCGCCCCGGATCATTCGCCTTCCCCGGCAACAACGGCGCAATCTTCGCCCATTGCGCTTCCTCAACTCATATCGCTTCACGCCCATCCATAGCCTCCGCCAATTGCGGAACCCTATGAATCAGCAATCACCCATCTTGGGAATCTGGAGGCTTCTGTGAGGTCTGCTGGCATGACGGGGCGGCCGGGCTGGGTGTCGGACCTCATTGTAAGCCGGATTGAACGGAGCCGCGGGCAGGACTGGCGCTATGGGGATTGTA
>SCRB01001049.1 GCA_004299545.1 Rhizobiaceae bacterium | reverse complement strand
GTACGGAACCAAGGCGATGGAAGGGTATTTTTGAAGAGGTGTTTTCAGGCCGACGGACGGTGGCGGATGCTCGATCGGCCTCTTCCCTTCCGCCGCCGTCCCCCCTATATTCGGCGGGTCAGCTTGCCTGACTATGGCGATAAACGGCCGATGCAATAAACCATTCGGACCCGGGGGCGGTACCCGGCGCCTCCACCACAAATCGCTGGACGAGCGGTTTGTGCCGGGGGCGAAACAGGATCGACGAGGGTGTAAAGATCGGACTTTTGCCCGGCATTGTACCACCGTTATCGGGCTAATCTTATAGTTGCCAACGACAACTATGCGGAAGCGCGTCTCGCCGCTTAATGCGGTGCGATAGCTTCAATTGAAGTCCTGGAGGTTCGCACTTCCAGGCGGGGTTCGGAGGCACCTGGCAACAGAAGCCTCCACTTTCTCCCCGTGATCTCCGTCCCGGCCGTCTGCCGGTCTTCCTTCGCGCCGTTCCCGGCCCTTGCCGGACGATACCTGCTTTCGCGAAGATTAAGCGGTTTACGGCGGCGCCAAGCTTCTTTACAGCTAGGCCCGCGAGTCAGAATTTGACACCCGAGCCTCCCGATAGACAGACAATGGCCGAAGACCACATACGCTATGACATCCTCGCCCAGGAGGCCTTGCGCGGCGTGATGCGCAAGGTGCTGAGCGAAGTCGCGCGTACCGGCCTGCCTGGCAACCATCATTTCTTCATCACCTTCATCACCGGCGCGCCGGGGGTCAGGATTTCGACGCGGCTCAGGGAACGTTATCCGGAGCAGATGACGATCGTGCTGCAGTATCAATATTGGGACCTGAAGGTGACCGACGCAGGCTTCGAGGTCGGCCTTTCCTTTTCCGACATTCCCGAGAAGCTTGAAATTCCCTTTGCGGCCGTGCGCGGCTTTTACGACCCCTCGGTCAATTTCGAACTTGAATTCGATGTGAATCAGGAAGTCACGGACGCGGCGCCCGAGATCGAATCGCTTCCGGCACCGGCACCCGCCAAGAGCAAGACGGAAAGTCCAACCAAAAAAGCCGGCAAGCATTCCGCCAAAAAGGAAGTGGCCCCTTCCGCAAGCGAAGACGGCAAGGGCGCCGATGTCGTTTCGCTCGACGCCTTCCGCAAGAAATAAGGGCGCGATGGGCGACATCGTCAATCTTCGCCTCGCCCGCAAGCGCAAGGCACGCCAGGCAACGGAAGAAAAGGCGGAGGAAAACCGCCGCCTTCATGGCCGGACGAAAAGCGACAGGGAGCAGGAACAAGCCGAACGCGTCAATCGCGACGCTTTCCTCGACGGCCACAGGCTCGATCGTCCGGATCGGAATAGCGAATGAAACTTCGCCGGACCACGGAAAATTGTTTCTCCTGTCGGCCTCCGGTGCGTGAGGCGCCGTGAGCGTCGTCCGCAAACGCTCGATCACGATCCGGGGCCATAGAACCAGCTTCTCGCTGGAAGATGCTTTTCTCGTCGAACTCGAAGCGATCGCCGCCGGACGGTCGATCCCGCTCGCCGCACTGGTCGCGGAAGTCGACGCGGCGCGGCCCCGCTCGACCAACCTTTCCTCCGCGCTCAGGCTCTATGTGCTCGAATCGTTCACCGGAAGCCGATCCGCCAATGTGTCCTGACCGGGTTCGCCTTCAGCGCCGGACGGCATTGAAGTCGAATTTGTGCTGCTGGAGAAAATCGGTGACGCCCGGCAGGCCCTTCAATTCACCCTTATGGGAATCGGCGTCGGGCTCGGATGCGGGCGACGTTTCAGCTACAGGCGCTTTCTCCGGCCCGGCGACCGCCGACGGTGCATGTTCGGACTTTCGCGCTTCCTCCCGGCGCAGCCGCGCGTCGGCTTCCTCGGCCTTGCGCTGAATTTCCTCCACGGCCTTCCGCGCAGCCTCTTCCTCGGCCTTCTTCTTCGCCTCCTCCGCCAACCGGCGAACGCGGTCTCGCTCGGTATAATAATCGACTTCCCGGTGCAGGCGCTGCTTCTCCAGAAGCGCTGCCTGCATCGCCTCGACTTTCGCCTGTTCGCGCTCAAGCGCGCGCTGTGTCAGGAATTGCGCGAGCGGTCCCGCATTATAGGCGACGGAAGGCTCGGAAGACGGGCCGGTGACGGAAAAGCCGAGGCTCGGCTCCGACCCGACCAGTGCATCGTCACCCGCCCTAAAGACGATGCTTCCGTTCGCTGCGAGCGTACCGTGAACAAGATCGGCGCTGAGGTCGGAATTGACCGCGACTTTCGGCGAGGACAATTGCAAGGTCGGCGCCCGCATGACGCCTTCCGCGACAGTGAAGGCGAGGCTTCCGTCTCCGGCATTGAATGTCCCGTCCTTGACGATCGGAAGGGCAAGCGCGGCCGCTTTTTTTGCGTCGACCTCATGCCCGAAAGCATCCGCGGCGGCGAGCATCGGCTTCAAAGCCCCGGCATTGAGATGCGGTACGGCCAGATCACGGAATTTGAGCGTTCCTGACCCGGAGAGGGCCCCAACCATCGCATCGAGCGATTTACCACTGGTGCTGAGGGTGGTCGAGATATCGGCCCCGCCGCCCAGCCCCGTTCCTGGCAGGAGGGTATCGAGCCCGGTGCCGGCCAGGCGCAACTGGGCGGAGAAAAGCCCGGTGCCGTTACTGTTCTTGAGATCGGCCAGCCCGGAGACAGTTCCTCCTCCATATGTTCCGGCAAAGCTGTCGATATGCAGGCCGCTTCGGTCAAGGAGAGCCTTCATGTGGGCATCCTTGACCGCGATATCGCCAAGGAAAACCGTTCCGGCCGAAAGGTCCAGGTCGGCGTCGAAGGGCGGTGTGACAGCCGAGATGAACGGCGCCCGCGCCCAGCCGCCGTCCTTCGATTGCAGCGATTGCTGCCCCAGCACCAGCGCCAGCGGGATACTGAGATCGACGACGCCGGTTGAAACCTTGCCCGTGATTTGGGGTTGGCCGTTCTTCACGCTGGCAACAAGATCGCCGGAAACAGGGCTGTCGGCGATCGCTCCGTTCAAATGGGCGATCGACGCGGTTCCCGCATGATAGGCGATATCTCCGGCAAGCCTGACGGGGAGGCCAAGCCCCATGCCGGGCAGCGACACGCCTCCCGTCATCAGCCATGGACCGAGATCGTTCGTCGCGAGAGCGGCCTTGCCCGCTGCCGACAAACCGTCTTTTGCGCGCCGAACCATCCCGGTGAAGGAAGCGTCGAGCCCCTCGCCATGCAGTTTCAGTTCCGTGGCGGCGCCCGACGCCAGCGAACCTTTCGAGGACAGGTCCGCCTCCAGCCGGCCGGCAAGCCCGAGCGGCAGGGCAGGCAAGCCGAGAACCGCATAGACGGGAGCCGCCTCGTCATTGGCGAGCGAAGCGCTAAGCTGGAATTTCGCCTTTTCCGGCTGCTCGCGAACGCCGTTTCCCGAGAACGAAAGCGAGACCGTGCTGCCGCCGGCCTTGCCGTTGGCGCTGACGCCGACGCCGGTCGTCCCGTCCTTGTTCTTCGCGGCGCTCGCCACGACGTTGATCCGGGCATCCGAGAACAGGCCCTGGAAGGAGGCCGCCCGGCTTGAGAGCGCGCCGATAGTGCCATTGCCGGGAAAACGCACGGCGAGCATGGAGAGAAGCGGCGCCAGGTCCTGCGAGGTAACGGTCGCGTCGAGATCGCCGATCGGCGCGATCGGAAAATCCTTCAGCGAACCGGTAGCGCTGATGTTTGCGCCCGCCAGTCCAGAAACGGAGAGCCGGTCGATATCGAGCCGGCCCTTCCTCAGCCTGATCGCCGCGTCGATCGATTGGGCGGCAAGCCCCTCCCCCGTCACCGGTCCCGCCTTTACCTCAAGATCAAGGCTTCGATCAGCCAGACGGTTCTGTCCCTTCCTGTCGATGAAAAGCGAGGCGAAAGCGGTCAGGTCTTCAACATTCAACCTGCCGCCGTCGAGCCTGACCGTCATCGCAGGCGCCGCTTCGGCGGGCTCGACGCTGTCAAAGCTTCCCTTGAAGCGGGCATCGCCCAATACGAGTTCCAGATTGCGGAAAATCTGGCGCCGCTCCGTCAGGTCGACATCGGCATGGAAGCCGGCGGACGGGAGGCGCCGGATCGCATCGTTCACGTCATGGGCGATCCAGCCGGCAAAGCCAGACGGCTGCTTGACCGCGAGGAGAAGCGA
>SCRB01001048.1 GCA_004299545.1 Rhizobiaceae bacterium | reverse complement strand
AGACCATCGAACACCGGCGCTTGCACCACCGCAAGCTCGCCGCCTAACATCAACCCCAGACGAGGCCGACACTCCGCTAATTTACGCCGCGACTTGCGCCAAATGTTCTGACGACGGACAGAGACCACGTGCCCTCACTGCAAAAACGGCAATTGGCATAGCATCTCGGAAGCCGACTACTCGCTGCGCTGCGAGAGATGCCTGAAGACGTACCCCTTTCCGCAGGGCAACGTCGCTCGGCAGTGGTCATATCGCGCGATTGGCCCATTTGCCGTACCGGACTATGCGAAAGGATCATACGGGGCAGTTTTGGCGCTCCACGCCCTCAAGTCGATGGCAGCGCATATGACGCCCATGACCTATTCAACGGCCCTAACGATGAAGTTCGATGGGGCGATAGTTGAGGCCGACTATGTAGCTTGGATTGGCAAGGAGACGATCGGCCTTTCGCCATACGAGTATCCGCGCTTGGTGCTTGGCGAAGCGAAATCCTTCGGCAAAGGCGAGCTCATTAAGGCCGGCGACGTTGCCCAGCTGAAAAAAGCCGCAGCAAAACTTCCCGGCGCGACACTAGCCGTCTCTGTTCTTCGAGACGAATTCACCGACGCGGAAAAGACGCTGTTGACCGATCTAGCCAGGTGGGGACGCAAGCTTGACGAGCGAGGTGAGCACCGGAATCCCCTTCTACTCCTGACTGGCACGGAGCTGCTGAACTACTATGTCACGCTCGAAGGCACTTGGAAGAACAAAGGCGGCGAACACGCGAAGTTCGCGGACTACCAATTCACGCGCGGCTTGCACGCTATCGCCGAATCGACGGTCGCTATCCACCTTGGCCTTCCATCCTATGAAGAGGAGCGATTGCGCGCGGCAGATGAACGCGCCAAACACCGCAGAGAAAAGCTGCTAGTCAAGAAGGCTGGACAATAGCGCTAGCGCTTGCGCTTGTGGGGCGCGGACAGGATCGGGCGCGACCCGTTCCCCAATTCGTGCTGACAGAGGCTCGAAACCACGCAAGCTGGATGACCGATTAGGGCCAGTCTGGGCCCTCGACAGGCGGATGCATTGTCCAGCACATCATATGAGTGAGATGGTCGCGGAAACGGTGCTCCATAGGGTGCCCAGCACTGCTGCAAGCAGGCAAATGGCAGTGACAAGCGCAAGGGAAAGAAACACACCGTCCTGTTCCAGATAGGCGAAGGACAGGAGAATAATATTCAGCCCGAAAGGAACGTTGCTCAGCGGGAAAGGAACGAATAGGCCGAGGCTGAGAAGGATTACGGCCCCTCCGATCACCCGCTTGGTGATTTCAATGGGCATTGGCCAACGCGGCCGGACGAAGCGTTCAAGATATCGCAGGACCGGAACCATGCGCGAGAGCATGGATACGAGCTTTGCAGTTGCGATGGGCCGCGAGCCGAGCCGCCGTGGGAGAAACGGACCGTCATGCCCTCGAACCATTTGAAAGGCCAGTATAACGAGCAATAGTCCGGCCAAGGGCGAGAGCAGTGGGATCAATCCGCAAACACCAAGGACAAGAAATAGAATTCCGAAGGATCGTGATCTCAGGTGGGCGAGCAGCCAGTCCATCGTGACGCGACCAGCCGGGGCCCTCTGGATCAGACCGTCAAGGACGGCAGAGGTTGGTTCGTAAGGCAGGTTCTTCGGCCGTAGCTCGTCCATTTAACTCTTCCCAGCACATTACGACCGGATGGCCCTGAGCGCGTGTTGATGCTGTGAATTGGACTAGTCCAAGAGCTTTTCGTAAAGGCATCGTCAACGTATATCGGCAGCCGTAATGATATAGCTGGTTTGCCGACCACGCGAATAGAGCTTTCGCGCGCCGTCGTGGATGGAACGCCGCGCCGCGTCGAAAGCCGCGAGACAGGCAGCTTCCGCAGCTTCCAGCCCGCCACCTTTGGTGATGGTCGAAGCCAATGCATCGGCTTCGATAAAGAATGGTATCTCGAACATGCCGTCATGCCCGATGAAGCGAACGGCATTGCGTGCTTCATCGAAGCTTCTACTCGGATTGGGGAAGTCGAGTGTCACGACCGTTCCCTATCGATTTTGCGATCGGCCGGACCGCAGGTCGCCAGCTTGTGCTCGTGCCGGCGCCCTTCGTTACGGCGATTAAGCGATAGCATGCCTGCCGTGGCGTGGGAGCGACTTAGACCGATCATGGAATGATCGTGGATCTTCGCCGGAATGCCGGTAAAGACATGATAGATGGTCCAGGAACGGTCGGCTTCGATACGGCGGCCATATTGATGTTGCGTTGAGTCGTGGCCGGGCGCACCACCCTCGTTCTCCCAGACGCTGAGCGCGGTAGCGTTTCGCCTCCGTTCGGTTTCCTCGAGATGCGTATCCATGGTCATGGCCTTCCTTCGTTTACCGCTTCCGTGTCGATGATGCCGCAGTAATGGATTTTGCCGTCCGCGTCGGTGATCGTCATGGAGTCAGGGTCCTGTGGCATGTTGAGGGACTGCACCAACAGTCGCGCGGCTCCCACGGCGCTGTCGAGATCGTCGACCTCCACGGTTTCACGACCGATGACGGCATGGGCATCATCCGCGTCGCGGGTCCGGTAGAACTCGATCACGATCCTCATCAGACTTGCCTCCCGTCTCCCTCCTCGTCATCATCGGCCTTTGCCGGTGCCACGCGAAGCGTTGGTGTTGGCGGCGAGCTTGACCGGGCTGCCGAACGTACTTTCAGGCTTGAGCGGCGCTTTTTCCTGTTTCGGCTTCCTGATCTCTCGATTGCTGCGTTTCTGTCCCTTAGCCATGGCCGAACGTCCTTTCGATGAGGGTTGCGCCTTCGCTGGATCGCGAGGGGCGGACCAGTTCGAGGTTGTCCTGTGTCGTCACCCGCTCATGACGCTCGTCGTCGTTTCGGATGCGGTATTGCGGCGAATCTTCCCGCGGCGGCAGTATGCCGGTGATGCGGTAGACTTCCGAGGTCTTCGGGAATGTGCGGAAGCTACCGCGCAGGCGGACAGCTTGCCCGATGGTGAAGAGATGCATCGGTGTCTCGCGGCGATTAAGATGCGCGGTGCGCCTCTGAATGCTTAGGGTGGTCATGGTTGTTTGTCCTTTTCGAGGGCGGCGTCGAGGTCCGCCGGATTGATCGGCACCATCTGCTGCGTAAATCCACGCATCCCGATGGCCGGCAAGTGGATGAAAGCGCCCACACGTCGCCAGCCAAGCCAGGAGGCGCCCTCGATCGCTTCCTCGTCATGGTCGACGTGATAGTCGCCGGC
>SCRB01000105.1 GCA_004299545.1 Rhizobiaceae bacterium | reverse complement strand
AGCAAGGCCCTCGTGTAACCGCCAGCGCCGAAGGTGCCGTCGATGATGGTCTCGCCCTCCTTCGGGGCGACAAGGTCGAGCATTTCATTGAGGAGAACCGGAACATGTCGGGCCGGTCCGCCACCGGCATCCCCGCCGGGGCCCACCATCATTCCGGTTCTCCGGGTCGCGCATGCGCGACCGCCGCCCGCCTTAGCGCCAGGAGTCTCAAACGGACCGCCGCCCCATGGGCGCTGAGCCGCTCCGGCTCCCAGATCTGGAAAAACTGCCCCCGGCCGACAAAGGCCACTTCGTCCCTGATGCCGGTGTGCTCGCGGATGAAATCCGTCACCGTGATCCGCCCATCCTGGTCGAGCTTCAGGAACGCCCCGTCGCCATGGCAGAAGAAGGACATGTCGTCCGCCGTCTGCAGAAACGGGTCCTCGCGCGCGATTCGCTCCTCGTAGCGGTCGAGAAGGTCGAGCCCCCCCACATCCAGCGACGGCGTTTCGAGACCCCTCAAGGCATAGAGTTCGCCATAGCAGCGCTTCTGCACGACCGACCGGAAATGCGCTGGAACCGACACCCTGCCCTTGGCATCTATCCTGTTGATCGCATTTGACAGGAACCGATCCATCATACGCCGCAGCCAGGAAGGCTTCTTCGCCCCTCTTCATGGCGTCCCCGCCATGGGAACGCGCCGGATGTCCCTCTCCCTCAGTGTCGCAAAATGAGCGCAAAACAGCTGCTTCCGCGGCCGTTGCAACCCGCGGAGGGCTCGACGCTTCACTCTTGACTGAAACGGGAAGTGGACTGTGCTCAAGGGATAACATGGGGAAATATGGGCGTCAACGGGAACAAACTCCACTCGCGCCTTTCGAAGCGCGCATTGCGCCTCTCCCGGCCGATGCGGATATTTATCGCGCGTTAAGCCTAACGAACCGTTATGAAGCCGGCCGTGCATTCACTTTTCCGCAAGGCTTGCGCCTTTTCGCGCACGCTGCGCGGCAAGCGGGCACAGGCAGCGGAGGACGCTCGATCCTCTCCGCGCATTCCTCGCATATGAATGTGCCAGCCGGCCTGTAAGCCGGGTTCTGTATGGCCTCGACGCCTTGCGGCAATCGAAACGTGGCGGCCATTCCTCTGGGGCGGATGTTGCCATCCGCCTCTTGCAACCTACCCGGATGGCTGGGCCGGAAAATGCCTGAAGGTTGCCCTTCGCGCCATCCCTATTCGGTTTTGCTCCCGGCGGGGTTTGCCATGCCGCTCCCGTTACCGGTCGCGCGGTGGGCTCTTACCCCACCCTTTCACCCTTGCCCCGCCGATAAATCGGCTCTTGTCCGCGCAGGCGCTCATTGTCGAGGCGCGAGCCTTGCGGTCAGCCGATTTACAGGCGGGGCGGTTTCCTTTCTGTGGCACTTTCCCTGGGGTCACCCCCGCCGGCCGTTAGCCGGCGCCGTCTTTCCGTGGAGCCCGGACTTTCCTCGCGGACAGCCTTTCGGCTCCCGTCCGCGCGGCCGCCCGGCCGGCTGGCAGCGCGTATAAAGGGTGTCGCGCCGAAAAATGCAAACGAAAAGGCACAGTCTCTGCGTGAAAGACGTCAGCTATCCCGTCGCGGCAAGGCGTCGAGCAGCCGGCTGAGCATATCGACCGTCGATCTATCGGCGATCCCGTCCACCCGTTCAGGTCGGAAATGCCGCTGGAACGCCTCGACCACGTTCCTTGTCAGCTGGTCGAACCGGCCGGAAATCTCGATTCCGTAGCCATAGATTTCGAGCATCGACTGCACTTCTTCCACCGGTCCCCCGTAAGCGCCGAGCGCCAGGCTGTTTCCCGCACACAAGGGAGATGGTTCGACAAAATGCGCTATTCCCGCCGCGGCGAGCCGCCGCCAGGGGAATTTCTCGCCGGGATCGATCTTGCGTCCGGGCGCCACGTCGGAATGGGCGAGAAGACGCTCGGGCAATATGGCGTGGCGGCGTGATATGGCGCGACATAGCGCCGTCACCGCATCGATCTGCCCCTCGGGAAATTCCTCATAGCCCAGGCCGTGCCCCGTATTGACGATCTCGATGCCGATCGAGCGCGAATTGACGTCGGTTTCGCCCTGCCATGAGCTTTTGCCCGCATGCCAGGCGCGATCCGCCTCGCGCACCATCTGTACGATCCGGCCGTCCTCGTGAACGAGATAATGCGAGGAAACCTCGCTGGCGGGGTCGCAAAGCCATGCTTCCGCCTCAGCGCCGGTCCGCATGCCTGTGTAATGGAGGATGATCATATCCGGCCGCTTGCCGTCGCGGCGCGGCCCGAAATTGGCCGATACGCGGACTTCGGCCCCGTCCTGTTCGGCGGCGAATCCGCTCATCTGGCGCGGCGCCTGCGCTCGATCATCTCATAGGCTGCGTTGATCGCCGCAACGCGTGCATTGGCGATGGCGACGAATTCCGGCGGAACGCCGCGCGCGATCAGCTTGTCAGGGTGATTCTCGGCGACAAGCCGCCTGTAATGCCGCCGCAATTCCTCGAAGGGGACGTCGCGGGCTATGCCGAGCACGCGATAGGGGTCGGCGTCGCCCAGATCGACATGGCGAGCCAGGATGCTGTCGAAATGCTGCGGCCCGATCTCGAAGATCTCGGCAACACGCCGCAGGAATTTCACTTCGCGCTCATGGACCACGCCGTCAGCCTTGGCGATATGGAAGAGGCCGTCGAGAATGTCCTCCAGCATGAGGCAGTTCTTCTCTCCGGACCCGCAAAGGCCGGCTATCCGTTCGGCATAAAGTTCGTAGCCGGCCGTGTCCTGCTTGGCGAGATCGTAAAGGCGGGCCACATTATGCGTCTCGCTTTCCGGCACGGCGAAAATCTGCTGGAACGCCCTGACCTCGTCCTGCGTGACGACGCCATCCGCTTTCGCCATCTTCGCCGAAAGGGCAATCATCGCGATCGAGAACGATACCCTGCGCCGCAATTCCGGGTCGCCGGCGAAAAGCGTGCGCACCACCTCTACCGCGTTCGAGAGGCGTTTGCCCGAAACGCGGTCGACAAACTGCGCAAGCGGCGTCCAGATCGACATGGAGGCTTTTTAGGACGAAACTCCTGTCATTGCGAGCCTGCCGATTGGTGAAAAAAGACACATGACCAGACGAAAAGGGCCGGCTTTCGCCGACCCTCTTTCGATGCTTTTAGCGCACCCGCCACATTCACAGGCTGGTTCAACCGCCAGTGCTGGGCTTTGCCGTGCCGCCGCCCGTGCTTGGAGCCGGCGTCGAAGGCGTTGCGGGAGCCGCAGGCGCAGTGGTCGAAGGCGCGGTGGTCGAAGGCGGTGTCGTGCTCTGGGTCGTTGTGTTGTCGGCACCGCTGCCGCCATTGTTGTTACAGGCAGCGAGACCAAGCAGCGCAAGGGCGGAAAGGGATCCTACGAGTAGCTTCTTCATTTCATCTCTCCTTTTGCCTTCCACGGTAAGCACCCGCATTGCAGGTGGTTGCAGGCAAAATGCAAAGAGAGCCGAAGAGGTTTCGTAACTTCACGATAACACGTTTAACAATCCGTGCGTCACGGCACCGTTATCAGGAGTGCGGCACAGCAATGTCAATTTTCGCTCTCTCTTGAGAAAGCCGCGAATTGCGGGAGATTCAGTCTCTTTCCACCCGCAGAACCAGAAGTTTCAGCGAGATATTCTTCCCTTTCCTGAAGCCCGCTCGAACGTAACTTCACGAATTTGCGCGGCGCATTCCGATAGTTGCCTTGACCCGGAAAGCTTGAAACCGGCAGCAAGATGCGGCAGGGAAGCCGAAACGAGGGGAGATCGCCGATGGCCGGCAAATGGGATTTCTGGATCGATCGCGGCGGCACGTTTACGGACGTGATCGGCCGCGATCCTGAGGGAAAGCTGCACCCGCACAAACTCCTGTCGGAAAATCCCGGCGCTTATGACGATGCGGCGATCCAGGGCATCCGCGACGTCCTTGGCATCAGCCCGCAAGAGCCCATACCCCCGCAATCGGTTGATGCCATCAAGATGGGCACCACCGTGGCCACCAATGCGCTTCTGGAACGCAAGGGTGACCGCGTGCTGCTGCTCATCACCAAGGGCTTCCGCGACGCGCTGAAGATTGCCTACCAGGCACGGCCCGACATCTTCGCCAAGGAGATCATCCTTCCCGAGCAGCTTTACGAACGCGTCATCGAGATCGACGAGCGCGTCCGCGCCGACGGCACCGTCGAGATGGAACTCGATCCGGGGCGAGCGCGTCCCGCCATCGAACAAGCGAGGAAGGACGGCATCGATGCGGTGGCGATCGTCTTCATGCACGCATGGAAGTTTTCCGCGCATGAGATTCAAATGGAAGAGCTTTGCCGTGAAATCGGCTTCGGCCAGAT
>SCRB01001047.1 GCA_004299545.1 Rhizobiaceae bacterium | reverse complement strand
TGACGACCGATCGGATCGCCTCCAGATTGTGGTCGACGACGACGATGGTATGGCCGTCGCGGTTAAGACTCTTGATATGGTCGATGATCTGTTCGAGCAGGCGCGGATGGACGCCCGCGAAAGGTTCGTCGAGCAGGAGCAGGCGGGGCCTCAGCATCAGCGCCCGGCCGAGTTCCAGAAGCTTCTGCTGGCCGCCCGACAGCGCCCGCGCATAGTCGCCGGCCATGTGGTCGAGCTTCAGGAAGGCGAGCACGTCGCGGGCGTGCGCTTCCGCCGCCCGCCATTTTTCCGCCGGATCGGAAAGCGCCGGCACCATCAGGTTCTCCAGCACCGTCATGCGGCGGAAGAGCCGCGACACCTGGAAGGTGCGGGCGACACCCGAGCGAGCGAAATGATGCGCCGGCGCCCGTGCCATGTCGACGCCTTCGACCGCGATGGTGCCACCATCCGGCTTCAAGACGCCGGTCAGCATGTTGATCGTCGTCGTCTTGCCCGAGCCGTTCGGCCCGATCAGGCCGACGATCTCGCTGCGCGCGAGCCCGAAGGACAGTTCACGGACGGCATGGATGCCGCCGAAATGCTTGGCAAGCCCGCCAACCGAGACGAAGGCCTTGTCAGCCGGCATGGCCGCCTCCCGCCGTTTTGCCGATCGCCACCTTGGCCTGCGACGGCAGGCGTTTCCTGCCCAGCTTCTCGATGAACGGAAAGAGGCCGTTCTGGGCGAAACGCTGTACGAGGATGAGCACCAGGCCTAGAAGCACGAAGCGCCATTCGCCGTAGGAACGCAGCGATTCGGACAGAAGATAAACGACGACGGCGCCGATCACGGCACCCGGCAGGCTCTCGATGCCGCCAATGACCGCCATGGCGATGACGAGACCCATTTCCGGCAGGATGGCGATATTCGGCGTCAATATGCCGATGAAGTGGCCGTAATAGGTGCCGGCAAGCGCGGCGATGCCGCTGGTGACGACGAAGACGAAAATCTTGTAGCGCGTCGTGTCGATGCCGCTCGTCCGTGCAGCGCCCTCGTCCTCGCGTATGGCGCGCAGAAACAGACCGACGCGTGTCGAGAGCAGGAGGTTCATGCCGAGGACGGAAAGCACCACAAGGGCTAGCCCGAGATAGTAGTAGGGCCGATCGGAGGAGCCGGGAAAGAAGCCGGGAACTTCGAGACCGAGCATACCGCGCGTGATCTCGTCCTCCGCTACCAGAACGAGGCGGAAGATTTCGGAAATGGCAAGCGTGAAGAGTGCCAGATACGGCCCCGACAGCCTGAGCACGAGCGCCGCGATCAGGGCGCCCATGACCATGGCCAGAAGGATGGCGGAGACGATGGCAAGCGGCAGCGGCAGGCCAAGCCTGCCAACGAGCAGCGCCGACGCATAGCCGCCGAGCGCGGCAAAGGCCATGTGCGCGAAGGAGAACTGCCCCGCATAACCGGCGAGCAGCGCCCAGCTGGCCGCCAGCAGCGCATAATACCAGGCGATGGCGCCGACATGCGTCCAGTACGGGCCGATGACGAGCGGCAGCAGAACGGCGATCGCCAGAAGCACTGTCTGGATTGCGTGCGAATAGGACAAACGCGACATCGGTTGCGATCTCATTCCAGCCGGAGATGCGAGCGGCCGAACAGGCCGGTCGGCCGGACGAGCAACGTCACCACGAGAAGCAGCGCACCGAAGGCCTAGGTATAGGCAAGCGCCCGGTTCGGGTCCGGCAGGTAGCCGACGCCCAGTCCTTGCACGAGGCCGAGGAGGATACCGCCGATGATGCTGCCGCCGACGGAGCCCATGCCGCCGATCACGATGATGATGAAAGCCTGCACCACCGGCAGTTCGCCCATCGAAGGCGACAGCGAGAAGATCGGCGCGATCAGCGCACCGGCGCCGCCGGCAAGCGCCGAGCCGAGGCCGAAGGCGATGGTGTACATGCGCTGCGGGTTGATGCCGATCACAGCCGCCGACTCCCGGTTCTGGCTGACCGCATCGAGCGCCTGACCGAGCGAGGTCTTCTTGAGGAACACAGTCAACCCGCCAAGCAGCAGCACGGCGACGACTGCCGCGATCAGCCGGTCATAGGGCAATATCAGCGGCCCGGCGATCAGCGCGCCCGCCATGAAGGCCGGCGGCGCCTTGGCGAAAGGCCCGAAGACGACGAGGCCGAGATTGGACAGCAGGATCGTCAGCCCGAAGGTGACGATGATGGCATATTCGTCCTTGCGCTCGACCTTGTCGGTGTACACCGGCGCGATCACCAACCGCTCGAAAACGATGCCGAAGACGAAAAGGAGGATCATCGCACCGATGACCCCGAAGAGCGGCGGGACACCGAGCCACTGGATGATGTAGTAGGACGCGTAGCCGCCGAGCATATAAAGCGTACCGTGGCCGAAATTCACGACTTTCAGCACCGAAAAGACCAGCGTCAGCCCGGCCGCGATAAGCGCGTAGATGAGGCCGATCACGAGACCATTGACGGTCAAAAGAAAAAAATAGCTCATAGGTCCGGTTCACATGGGTTTGCTGCCGATCGAAGCCGATCCGTCCAGCATTGGCCGCCGATACCGGCAGGCCAATGCCGCGCTCATCCCCGCTTATTTCTACGGTGCTATCTTGTCGGTCGTCGCCCACTCCTTCGGGTAGACGACCGCAGCCTGCTCAGGCGCCTGATTCATCTCCGTATACTGGATGATGGTGAACGGCACGTCCATGAACTGGTGATAGGCCCAGGCCGGATCCTTCGTCGTGGGGAAGGTGTAGGTGGCGTTGACGCCCTCATATTTTATCTCTTCCAGTCCCTTGATGATGGCAGCGCGATCGGCCGAACCCGCCTTCTCGATCGCCGCGACGACGACGCCCAGCGTGTCATAAGCTTCCATGGCGACCCCGGTCGGTGCGCGCTTGTAGCGCTCGGTGAAGGCCTGCACGAAAGCTTTCGCCTTGTCGTTCCACTGGTTCTTCGGCTGGCCGATATTGACGATCAAAAGGTTGTTGGCGCACTTGCCGTCGACTTCCCAGACTTCCTTTTGAAGCAGGCCGGAGGAGCCGATCAGCGCCGTACCGGCGGTTGGTGCGAAGCCAAGCTGGCAGGCCTGCTTGACGAGCTGATATTGGGCCTGGCCTGCAACGACCATCTGGATCGCATCCGGCTTCGGGTTCTGCTGCATCAGGCGCAACAATGCCGGCGTGAAATCCTGCTGATTGAGGTCGATCGTCACCAGCGTGTGCGGGACGTTCTTCGCCTTCAGTTCGTCGGCGATCACCTTGGCGCCGCCCTGTCCGAAATCGGTATTCTCGGCGATGATGGCGATGTTCTTGAAGTGCTCTGCCGACCAGTCCGCCGCTTTGACATAGACCAGGGAATTCGCAGGCGAGAGACGGAAGACCTCCGGATATTGCTTGGCGGTGATGGCATCTGCCCAGACGTCGGTGCCGACCCATGGAACATGATATTTGTGCGCCTCGTCGATCTCGGCGAGCGCGACGGAAGAGTGGAATTCGCCGATGATCGCCGAGACATTGTCCTTGGTGATCAGGCGAACGGCCGCCGCACTCCCCTCGGCAGGCTGGCCCTTGGTGTCCTCATAGCTGAGTTTCAGCGGGCGCCCGAGAACGCCACCGGCCTTGTTGATCTGGTCGACCTCAAGCTGGACGGCCCATTGCATTTCCTGACCGCCGGAATAATTGCCGGGCGGCGACAGCGGCCCAACCCAGCCGATCGCTATCGGATCCGCAGCCGAAGCCGGCGCGGCGCCAACGGTGAGCACCGCAAACGCAGCCGCGGCCATACCTGCCAAATACATTCTGAGACGATTTTTCATGCGAGCATCCTCCTTGCTCTCGCTCCCTGTTTTGAAACATTACACTCATTATCAGAACTTTGAAACATTTATTGCAAGTGCCGACATGCAGGCATAGATTGTCGTCATGCTGGAACCAACGCTTCGCTCGCGCCTGATGGCGGAATTCGACGCCATGCCCCGCCAGATCAAGGTGGCGGCGCAGTGGGTGCTGGACAACCCGCGCGACGTTGCTCTGCTGTCGATGCGCGAACAAGCGAAGAAGGCGGGTGTGACGCCCGCATCCATGACGCGGCTGGCGCAGCGCATGGGCTTCGACGGCTACGACGGCCTGCGCGGCGTCTATGCCGAACGGATTCGCCGCGGCGAAACGGAATTCTCCAGCAAGGCGGAAGCGCTGGTCGCCCGCCGCAGTGTCCAGGGCGACGGCGCGCTCGCTTTCGATCTCGCCGATACACTCGGCCGCCACATGCGGACGCTCGCCGAGCCGGGGATGCTCGACACGGTGAGAGCGGCCGTCGCCGTCCTGGCCGACGCGCGTCGGGTTTACGTGATGGGCTTCCGGTCGAGTTATCCGGTCGCCAGCCATTTCGCCTATGTCCACTCGCTTGCCGGCGGCGATGCGCGCCTGCTGGATGCCCCCGGCGGGACCGGCGCCGACCGGCTGCGCGGCGCGGGACGGGGCGACGCGATGCTCGCCGTCAGCGTCAAGCCCTATACGCGCGCGGCGGTTGAGCTTGTGGATTACGCGCTGGCGCGAGGCATCGCCATTGTGGCGCTCACCGACAGCTCCGTCTCACCTCTCGTTCGGCGCGCGGCCACGTCGATCGTCGTGCCCACGACGAGCCCTTCCTTCTTCCACACAATGACGCCGGCCTTCGCGACCGCCGAGACGCTGGCGGCGATGCTTGCGGCAATCGCGGGCGAGCGGGCGCTCGACGCTGTGCGCGAGATGGAACACCAGTTCGACGACCTTTCAACGCATATCTGATCTCAAGGCAGCGCCATGACACATATCCTCCACCGCCAGATCCATCATTCCTACCCGGTCGCCGTCGGCGGCGAAGGCGTCGAGATGATCGACAGCGATGGCCGGCGCTATATCGACGCCTCGGGCGGCGCGGCGGTCTCCTGCCTGGGCCATCAGCATCCGGAAGTCCTGGCGGCCATGCACGCGCAACTCGACAAGCTGGCCTATGCGCATACAAGTTTCTTCACCAGCGACGCGGCGGAAGCGCTGGCCGACGAACTCGTCGCCCATGCGCCGGGCGATCTCGGCCACGTCTATTTCGTCTCCGGCGGATCGGAAGGGGTCGAGACGGCGCTGAAGATGGCGCGGCAATATTTTGTCGAGCGCGGCGAGCCGGAGCGCCGCCGCTTCATCGCCCGCTATCAGAGCTATCACGGCAATACGCTCGGCGCGCTCTCGGTCGGCGGCAATCGCTGGCGCAAGGCGCCATTCGAACCGATCCTCGTCGAGAGCGATCACATCGATCCATGCTATGCCTATCGGCACCAGCGACCGGGTGAGAGCATCGAGGATTACAGCGCGCGCGCCGCCGGTCTGCTCGAAGCGAAACTTCAGGAACTCGGGCCGGAAACCGTCATCGCCTTCGTCGCGGAAACGGTGGTCGGCGCCACGCTCGGTGCCGTGCCACCTGAGCCGGGCTACTTCAAGCGCATCAGGGAAATCTGCGACCGGCACGGAATCCTGCTCATCCTCGACGAGGTGATGTGCGGCATGGGCCGCACCGGCACGTTGCATGCCTGCGAGCAGGACGGTGTCGCGCCGGACCTGATGGTCGTGGCCAAAGGCCTCGGCGGCGGCTATGCACCGCTCGGCGCCGTGTTCGCCTCGGACAGGCTGTTCGACGCTTTTGCGTCGGGCTCGGGTACCTTCCTGCATGGCCACACCTATATCGGTCATCCGCTTGCCTGCTCGGCGGGCCTCGCGGTGCAGCAGATCGTCCGGCGCGACAATCTGCTTGCCAATGTCAAGGCGCGCGGCGCCGATCTGGAACGGCGGCTGAGCGAGCGTTTCGGCAATCATCACCATGTCGGCGACATCCATGGCCGCGGGCTGTTCCGGGGGATCGAGCTTGTCGCCGACCGATCATCGAAGACGCCCTTCGATCCGACTTTGAAGCTCCATGCCCGTATCAAGGCGGAGGCGATGAAGCGCGGGCTGATGGTCTATCCGCAGGGCGGAACGATGGACGGACGCGCCGGCGATCATGTGCTTATCGCGCCGCCCTTTATTGTCGATGCTGCGACCGTCGATACGATCGTGGATCGCCTCGGCGACGCGGTCGATGCGGCCATCAGCGAAATTCGATCGTAAACCGGCGAGCAGCAACGCATCTTTGGGCCCCGGCCCCGATGACGTGTGGTTGAATTTTGGCAGCACCCTCGCCCCTCATGCAGCGGGACAAGCGAATAACCGTTATCGGGATTGGCGGTGCCGGGTTCAAACGACCGAG
>SCRB01001046.1 GCA_004299545.1 Rhizobiaceae bacterium | reverse complement strand
TGGGCGCGGGCCGGTGCATCATTTTTATCGGCAATGGTAGCGGCGGAAGACAAAAAGGAGCTTTCGGCCACAGGTGCCGCCGCAAGGCTGCTCCGCGCAATCGAAACGGCGCTGGGTGCACTGGTGGCGGCGATCCTCGCGGCGCTCGTTCTTGAAGTGCTTGCGGCGGTGGTGCTGCGCTATGTCTTCCATACGGGCTTCCTTGGGTCGGAGGATATCGGCATCTGGCTCAATGTCGCGCTCGTCGCTTTCGGGGCGCCGCTGGCGCTGAATAGCGCGCTCGCCATGCGGCTCGATGTCTTTGCTACGAGACTGCCTGAGGCAGGCCAGCGCGGCGCTGCTGTCGTCGCGGACGTGTTTTCCGTCCTGACCGGGCTGGTGCTGATGTCCGGCAGCGCCAAAATCGCAGCGATGCTGGGCGGGATCTCGCCGACGATCGGCCTGCCGGAATGGGTGCGCTTCGGCTTTCTCGGCATCGGCGGCGGCCTACTCCTCATCGTGCTCTTCCTGCACCGGATCGAGGAGGGGAGAGGCGGTGCGATCCTCTACTCCACGCTTGCCGGCGTGGCGCTCTATTTCGCCGTGCCGCACCTCGCGCTCGCCACGGCGCTGCCGCCGAGCATCATCCTCGGCCTTTTTGCCGCGCTCGGACTGATCGTCGCCGCACCGCTGCCACACGCCTTCCTTGCTGCCGCTTATCTGGCAATCGCCTTCGGCAGCACGCTTCCGGAGCAGACCGTCGTCTCGGCGACGGTGACGGGCATGTCGAAATTCCTGCTGCTGTCGATCCCGTTCTTCCTGCTCGCCGGCAATCTCCTCACCATATCGGGCGTCGCCAACCAGCTCGTCCGTTTCGCCTCGTCGCTTGTCGGCCATCGCCGCGCCGGCCTCGCCCAGACGACTTTGCTGACAAGCCTGCTTTTTTCCGGCGCATCGGGCTCCTCTGTCGCGAATGCCGCCTTCAGCGCCGCCACCTTCCAGCCGGAACTCGTCAAGCGCGGTTACCGGCCGGAACAGGCGGGCGCGATCATCGCGGCAACCTCCATCCTCGACAACATCGTCCCGCCTTCCATCGCCTTTCTCATTCTCGCGGCGGCGACGGAGCTTTCCGTCGGTTCGCTGCTTGTCGGCGGCTTCTTCGCCGGCGTGCTGCTTGCCGCCTGCCTCGCTATCGCCATCCATTTCAGCGTCAGGATCGAACGCCCGCAACCGCGCGCCGACACAAAAGAGCGCTGGACGTCGGCCTTCAGCGCCATTCCCGCCTTCGGCCTCGGCATCATCGTCACGGTCGGCATCCGCTTCGGCGTCGTCACGGTGACGGAAGCCGCCGCCCTTGCCGCACTCTACACCTTTCTGCTCGGCCTATTCGCCAAGCTCAGGACCGGCGAACTCTTCGGCGCCTTCAGGCAGGCGGCAACGGAGGCCTCGGCCATCGGCCTTCTCATTGGCACAGCCGGCCCCTTCGCCTTCCTGCTTGCGGTCGACAATGTCGCGGGCCTCGTTTCCGGCCTCACCAATGCGCTCGGCGGCGGCCCGATCGCGGTGCTTCTCGTCTCGAACCTCATGCTTCTGGCAGTCGGGCTGGTTCTGGACATCGGTGCGGCGATCCTGCTTTTCGGGCCGCTGCTTTTGCCGGCCGCGGTCGCTGCGGGCATCGATCCCATCCATTTCGGCGTCGTCATCGTGGTCAACCTCATGATCCACGGACTGACGCCGCCGCTCGGCATGTTGATCTATGTCGTTTCCGGCGTCACGCGCGTGCCGCCGCCAGCGCTCTTCCGCGCCGTCCTGCCCTATCTCGCGGCGCTGCTTGCCGGGCTTTTCATCATCAGCGCATGGGCCGTCCTTTTCCGATAACGCATGCGAAAACAGAGAGAACAATCATGCAAAACCGTCGCCAGTTTCTCCACGCCTCGCTCGCCGCCGGTACCGCCATGCTTGCCGCACCCGCCCTTGTCGGCCGTGCGCGGGCCGCAACACCACTCACCGTCGCCTCGCTCTTCGGCGACGACAAGCCGGAAACCAGGGTCTGGGTGAAAATCGGCGCGCTGCTCGACCAGAAACTGCCCGGCGCCTTCCGTCTCAATATCGTCAAGAACGGTGCGCTGGGCGGCGAGAAGGAAGTCGCGGAAGGGGTCAAGCTCGGCGCCATACAGGCGAGCCTTGCCACCACTTCCATCCTGTCCGGCTGGGTGCCGGAAATCCAGATCCTCGACCTGCCCTTCCTTTTCCGCGACCGGCAGCACGTCCGCAAGGTGGTCGAGGGCGAGATCGGCACGGCGCTGAAGAAAAAGCTCGCCGATCAGGGTTTCGTCGCACTCGGCTACATCAATTACGGTGCGCGCGAATTGCTTGCCAAGCAGCCTATTACGAAACCGGAGCAATTGAAGGGCGTGCGCATGCGCGTCATCCAGAGCCGGCTTCATACAAAGCTGTGGAGTTCCTTCGGCGCGATCCCGATCGGCATCCCGATCACCGAGACCTACAACGCGCTTCAGACCGGCGTCGCAGGCGCCATGGACCTGACAAAATCGGCCTATGCCGGCTTCAAACTCTACGAGGTCGTCCCCGATATGACGGAAACGAATCACATCTGGTCGTCAGGCGTCGTTTATTTCTCGCAGATGTTCTGGAACGGACTGACGGATGCGCAGAAAGCCGTGTTCCAGGAGGTCGCCAGCGAAGGGGCGCACACTTTCAACCAGCTCATGATCGAGGACGAGACCACGTCGATGAAACTCGCAGCCGCGCATGGCTGCAAGGTCTTCCAGCCGCAGGAGATGAGCGAATGGGAGAAGGGCGCGCGCAGCGTCTGGAGCGATTTCGCGCCGGTTGTCGGCGGCATGGACAGGATCGAATCCATCCGTAGCGCCGCATGAGGCAAGGGCCTGGGAACCTTATGCTCCACCTTGCCATTCCCTGACCAGCTTGCGGGGCGCCTTGAAACGAAAGGCATTTTCCATGCGCAGCCGCAGCTCTTCATCGGATATCGCGCCAAGTCTGACGAGCAGGGACGGCCATCCCTTGTAATGGTCCGTCTCGTAATAGATGGCTGGCGCGCTTTCGAAGAGCAGTTCCTTCTCTTCGAGTGGACTCATCAGCACGGCCGTATCG
>SCRB01001045.1 GCA_004299545.1 Rhizobiaceae bacterium | reverse complement strand
CTCGGCGAAGGCATCGACGGCTCCCTCGTAGGTCAGTGCGCCGAGCGGCTCCAGCAACTCGCCTGTCGGGCCGACGGAGCCGGCGACGATGACGCGCCGCCCGGCCGCCTTCGCGACTTCCGTCGCAAGTTCGGCCGCTTTGCGGTTCAGTTCATGTACCCGGTCCTGGGCGTTGTGCAATTTCAGCCTATGGCGCGTGCCGCCAAAGGAATTGGTGAGGATGATGTCGGCGCCGGCATCGACGAAGCCCTGATGCAGGGCGCGGATCTTGTCGGGATCGCTCTCGTTCCAGAGTTCCGGCGCCTCGCCGGCCGCGAGACCCATGGAAAAGAGGTTGGTCCCGGTCGCGCCATCGGCAAGCAGCACGCCCTTTTCCACAAAGAGCCGGTCGATCGGATTATCCATGGCAAGGAGCCTTAAAAGAGGTAAGAATGAAATAACGATATAATGAAATCTTTATATCACGTCAATATTTCCATTCGCTCTCAGGCCACCTGGAGCCCTGCGGCGAAGCCCGCGCTCTCATGCGCGTTGACGACCGCGGCGCGTATCAGATTGTCGAAATGGCGGGTGAGGATGCGGATCGGTTCGGTCGCATTGAGCACCAGATACATATCGCCGACATAGATCGCCGCCCTGAACGGCCCGAATATGGTGTAGGGCACCGAATAGCGCAGCCGGCCGTCGTAAAGGAAAAGCCGGAACGTCGGGTAAAGATCGTCCAGCAGGCGCGCCATATGCGCCATCTGCTCGACGCGGACCTCTCGCGGCAGGCCGGACCAGATGCCGAGGCCTTGCGCGAAGATCTCGAGCGTATGACGGGGCATGCACACTTCCATGTCGGTTTCGGGACGCCGGTTGTAATCGATGCGGTACTGCGTCTCGAGCGCATGGGTTTCCCGGCTGCTGTTGGTGATGCCGGCTTCATAGTCGATAAGGGCATCGCTGCGCAGAAGGTCGGGAATGCCGGCCGGGACGTAACGGATTTTCGTTCCGGCGGCCTCTGTGTGCCAGCGCGCCAGAAGCGTGTCGTTGAAGCCGCCCGTACTCTCCTCGATCTCGAGGCTTTCCCTGATTTCTCCGGTCAACCCCTCATCCTGGCTGATGCCGAGGAGCCAGTCGAGTGAGGTCTGGTATTCGGCGGCGATGTTGAGCAGCGTTTCGGCGCGGGGAAGGCGGGTCGAACTGCCCGAAAGCAGTTGCGACAACGCCGAACGGTCAATGCCGACTTTCGCCGCGAAGGCCGACTGGTTCAAATCCGACCGCTGGACCAGAAGCTTGAGCCGCTCGCGAAAAATCTCCGACAGATCGCGTTTATCCATGGCCGCTCCTTATCGGTTGACAATAACACTGATGATAATTCGCAACAAATGGTGATTTTGGTGTGCAATATAAACGTTTAATGCGCATTCTCGCGTTGAAGTCATGGCGCCCTCCTGACAGCATTATGTCAGTAGGGGTTTCGGGCTGGTGGCAGCAAAGGAATGACAGGACTTCCCAAGAATGACCGGGGGCGAAAGACCGCGATCGAATGGCCGACGCTTGTCCTGATCATCATTTGCCATGCCTCGTGGGCGGGGGCCGGCTTCTTTCTCTGGCAGGCCTATCCGGTTCCGGCGCTTGTCGTTCTCACTCTCATGGTCGCGATGCAATCGTCGCTGACGCATGAGGTTCTGCACGGCCATCCCACGCGCAACGCGACCTTGAACGAGGTGCTTGTCTACCTGCCGCTTGGCCTCGTCTGGCCCTATCGGCGTTTCAAAACCCTTCACCTGTGCCATCATGCCGACGAGAGGCTGACCGATCCCTTCGACGATCCGGAGAGCTATTACCGCGCTTTATGGCAGCACAGGAAGTTGCCGGGGGCGTTGAGGCTGTTGCTGGAAATCAACAACACCATGGCCGGCCGCTTCTTCCTCGGACCATGGCTGTCCTGCTTCGGCTTTTTCCTTTCCGACATGAAACTGGTCCTGTCGGGCGACAAGGCCGTGCGGTGCGCATGGCTCCATCATGGCATCGGTCTTGCCATCGTCCTGTCCATCGTGGTTTTCGGCTTCGACATGCCGCTGTGGCTCTATATCGTCGTGCCGGCATGGTTTGGCCAATCGCTCATCTCGATCCGCACCTTTGCCGAGCATCAATGGTCCGAACGCCCCGAGGGGCGTACGATCATCGTCGAGCGCTCGCCGCTTGCCCTGCTGTTCCTCAACAACAACCTCCACTTCGTTCACCACAAGCATCCCGCCATGGCGTGGTATCGGCTGCCGGCATTGTTCCGGTCGAGGCGGGAAGAGTGGCTTGCGATGAACAACGGCTACAGCTATCCGAATTATTCCGCTCTTTTCCGGGAATTCGCCTTCAAGGCCAAGGAGCCGGTCGTTCATCCCTTCCTGCGCCGCGAACCGGAGACGGGCCGGGCCTTTCGCCCACGCGTCCGGAGCCGTAATGTGAGCGGTCTGGGGACCGCGCCGGTGCCAGCGGAACCGCCCAAGGAATGAGCATGCGTCTTCTTCTTCCCGCCTCTTTTCGCATCCGCGCGAACGGGATTCCCGCACCTTCATGAACGCCTTCGTCGCCGCGCTTCCGATGTATGATTGGCCGGAGGCCCGTGCGGAAACGGACTCGGAATGGGCGTTGCTGAGCCGCATGCTGAAAGGGCAGGGGCTCGATGCCCCGGCGGCGCTTGTCCGCCGTAACGCCGACATGCCTGTGGTGCCGGGCGGGATCCGTGGCCCTGGCGGCGCGCTGATCGCTCCCGATCCCTCAAGCCTTCCGCCGGATGGGCTCGACCTTCCAACGCTTTGGCGCCATCCGGCCCTTCTCCTGGCGCAAACCTGCTGGGGGCCGATGGAATTCGGCCTGGCCGAGCATGTGCGCGTCGTCGGGCAGCCGGATTATTCAGCTTTCGAGGGAGGCGCCGGCGCCTTTTATTCGAGCGCCATCCTGATGCGGCGCGATGATTCGGGTTGCTCGCGTGATGCAACGCCGCCCGCCGACGGTTCGGCATCGATTCCGCTGGAAGGGATTGCGGGCGCGCGCCTTGCCTATAACAGCACTGATTCCATGTCGGGGCTCCTGGCGCTCACGCGCGATCTGGAGGGCCGTCATTCGCTGATGGACCTTTTCTCCGGCATCATGGAAACAGGCGGCCATCGCGCTTCCATCGCGGCGGTCGCGGAAGGGCATGCCGACATTTGCGCGGTCGATTGCCGGAGCTGGGCGATGGCAAGGCTTTACGAGCCCCGCTCCACGCGCCTTGCCGTCGTCGGCTGGACGCGGCGGAGGAAGGGGCTTCCCTTCATCTCATCCTTGAACTGTCCCGCTTATTATCTTGGCTGAAAATCAGCTTTGCGCCGTGATTCTGCCAGCGTCCTCACCCGCGCTCGCGCGAAAGTTCGCCAAGAAGGCGCGACATCTCGTCCTCGAGCGAGTTCGGCCGCTCCGCCTCCGGGGCAGGTTTCGCCGCAGCGGCCGTCTCGATTTCCCTTGCGAGCGCGCGGTCTATGTCGTTGACGGGAGAGGGTTGCGGCTTCGCCTGGGGAACAGGCGCAGCAACGGGGGCCGGATGGAATTCCTGGTCCGCGCCCGCGTCTTCCTCTACGGCAGGGGCTGGCTGAGCCGATTCTACGGGCGCCGACACCGGGCGGAGTGCATTATCGGCACGGTCGGCGATCCGCTCCGGCCGGGCGGCGGAAATACCGGTGAAGCCAGGCGCCTCGGGTGGACGCTTCGGTTGAGGGGGAAGCGCGGGCGGCACGGCGACCACCGGTTCCGGTCGCGGCGCTGGCACGGGCTCGACCGGCCGCTGCCGCTCCGGCGTGGGCGGCCTGTCCTGAATGGGCGGTGGCGCCTGGACGCGCGGTTCGGCTGTAACAGGCGTTTCCATGGGCGGATGGTTCCGCTGCATCGTTGACGTAAGGCCGATATTCTGCTCGACCACGACGTCCGTCGGCCCGCCGATCAGGATCAGGTGCTCGACATCGTCGCGCCTGACCAGCACCAGCCGCCGCTGATTGTCCACGGCCGCTGCGTCCATCACTGCCAGCCTCGTCCGGCGGTTGCGTCCGCCCGCGACGAATGTGCCTGCCGTAAGGTTGC
>SCRB01000104.1 GCA_004299545.1 Rhizobiaceae bacterium | reverse complement strand
GCGCCAGGTCAAGGAAGTCCGTCGCTGAATTATGCACCCGGACCGCGAACCCCGCGACCGTCAGCATGAAGGCCAGAGACTGGCGCACCGCTTCCTCGTCGTCGACGATGTGCACCACGTAATCCCTATTGTCCGTCACCGATCGCTCCTTCTGCTGCTGGCAGAACGATACGGAACGTCGCGCCGCCATCCTCGTTCCGGTACGCCGCTATCTCGCCCTCGTGCGCTTCGATGATGCGCTTGGAAATGGACAACCCGATTCCCATACCGCCGGGCTTGGTCGTCGTGAAGGGCTTGAACAATCGCGCCGCGATCTCGTCGGAAATACCCGGTCCGGTATCGGCGATCTCGATCGCGATCTTCCCGCCGCCGTCCGGCATCGTGCGAACGAAAAGGTCGCGCCGTTCGCTGTCGCGCATGGCCTCGGCGGCATTGCGCATCACGTTGATGAGGACCTGCTGGATCTGGATTCGATCGACCGTGACCAATTCCGCGCCGGGCCTGAACTCGAAGATCGAACGGATGCCGTGTTCGCGCGACCCCATCAGGGCAAGCGCGCCGGCTTCCTCGACCAGCTTGCGGATATTCTGCTCCTGCTTTTCGGTTTCGCCCTTGGAAATGAATTCGCGCAAATGGCGGATGATCGCGCCGGCCCTGGCCGACTGTTTCGCGGTTTCTTCGAGTGCCGCGATCAGTTCGGGGGGAACGTCCGCCTTCGTCTGTTTCAGGAGACGCGTGGAGCCCTGGACATAGTTGGCGATGGCCGAAAGCGGCTGGTTCAGTTCGTGCGCCAGCGTCGACGCCATTTCGCCAAGTTCGTTCAAGCGCGCGAGCCTTGCCAGTTCCCCCTGGATCGCCTGAAGGCGAGCCTCCGTTTCCTCGCTCTCCGTCAAGTCGCGGATAAAGCCGGTGAAGAATGTCTTGTCTCCCGTCTTCACCTCGCCAACGGCCAGTTTCATGGGGAAAGTGGAGCCGTCCTTGCGCCGGCCGACGACAACACGGTCGATACCGATGATGCGCTTTTCTCCTGTCGTGAGATAGCGCTGCATGTAGGTGTCGTGCTCGCTGCGATAGGGTTCGGGCATCAACAGGCTGACATTTTGCCCGATCACCTCCGCTTCGGCATAGCCGAACTGCCGCATGGCCGCGGCGTTGAAGGAGGTGATGATGCCGTCCCTGTCGATGATGACTGTGGCGTCAGGCACCGTGTCGAGAATGGTATGGAGTTGTGCCTCATTGGTGCCGAGAATTTCTTCCGTTTTTTCCAGCCGCCGGTCGAGGCGCCGCAGCATTTCACCGATCCATATGATCGCCAGCGCTATAACGCTGAAGATCAGTAGCCCTGCGACATTTGGCTGTTGGCTGCCGGTGCGGGCTGCGAGAAGGAGGATGGACCCGATGGAAAGGAGAAGCGCCATCAGGCCCGGTCCCGCGCCCGCGACGGCGGATGCAAGGATTACTGCGAGCGTGAAAATGCCGAAAATTCCGGCCTGACCAATTGCACTGGAGGCTATGAAAGCCACCAGAAAGCCGACCGCAACCGACGCCAGTCCGAGGAGATAGCCCGCCAATCCCCGGAAGCGTGTGGAGAACCCGGACGGAAAATATCGGTTCTTTTCACCTCGGCCGTTTGTTGCCCGCATACACGAAGGCCCGTATCCCTGTCATGTACGCGCCGGATGATCCGGCGTGCATAGAGTGGTTGAGTAGCAGACTACGACCGCCGATCAAGCCGGC
>SCRB01001044.1 GCA_004299545.1 Rhizobiaceae bacterium | reverse complement strand
TGCGGCCGTGACCGGGGGGTGGCAGGGATCGCCTCTCGGGCAGGCCGCGGGCGCGGCCTCTCTGCCGGACCACCGCCATGCCGGCGGGATTCTCCATGACGCCGGCTTGCCTGCCTGCCGGCGAGCGCCATTCATCCGGGTGGCAGGAAGCGACGGGTATCTTCCGGGAGGAGCTGATCGCCAAGCCATGCCGCGAGACGAGGCGGGCCAAGATGGCGCAGATCGTCGTTGAAGTCGCCGAGCTGCGGGCGAAGCACGAGGGTTGCGATTCCGGCTTCGCCGGCTCGCTGGCTGAGACGCTGGATGCCCTGCCGGCCTGCGGCGTCCGCATCGGCCGCAATATAGAGACGCCGACAGCCGGGCGGGAAGGTAAGGCCGGCGAGGTGGTTGGCCGAAGTCGCGGCGGCCACCGGCAGCGCCGGCATCACCGTGCGAAGCGATGCCATCGTTTCGAGGCCCTCGCCGGCCGCCATGACCGGGACAGGAGCACCGGAGTTGAGGCCCAGCCAGATGCCGTTGCCGAGCAGACGACCGAGCGAGCGGCGGGGATCGTCGACATGCGCTTTGCCGTCGCCGTTCGGATCCAACCAGGTGCGCTGCAGGCCGGTGATGCGCCCGTTGAGGTCGGTCACGGCCGAAATCAACGCGGGCAGCGTCTGCATTTCACCGGTGACAAGATCGCGGTAATAGCAGCCGGGATGGAAGCGCAGGGCGCGCTCCCGCGCGGTCAAGAGAATGCCGCGACCGGCAAGATAGCGTTCGGCCAGCGTGCCGGCGACCGGCCGCGACATGGCGAACAGGCGACGCGCGGCGTCCGGAGAGCCGCGTGCCGCGGCAGGCTGGCGCTGCGCGCCGGAGTCTTGCGCCTGCGGTCGCGGCATGGCGAGGAAGCGACGGGCCTCGTCCGCGACATCGCGGAACTCGATCAGGCCGCAGCTTTCGCGGATGACGTCGAGCAGATCGCCGAATTCTAAGGTCGCCTCGTCAACCCATTTTCCGGCCAACCCCTTCGAGTTGGTCTTCAGCCGCACATGCATGGAGCGGCCCTGTATGTCCCGGACGTCGCCGACGATCCAGTAATTGCCGACGCGTCGGCCGTTGGATAGATATTGGCGGCACACCGCCTCGGCATGATCGCCGAGACGGCGCGCCAGCTCGGAGGCCGATCCGGTCATGATCGCCTCCCATCACGCCGCTGCCGTGCGGTCGGTAACGACGACCATCGTATGGCGCTCGAGAAGCGCTTCGAGGATCGCGGAGCCCAGCTCGCTTGTCGGGATGAACAGCCTGAGCTTCCAGGAGATGATTTCCGAGATCAGGCCTAGTGCCTTCAGGCGCGGCACCATCGCCGCGGTAAAACCGATCAGCTCGACGCGATAGTCGTTCATGACCCGGCTGCGACGCAGGACCATGCTGTCCGCGAGCTGCAGCCCGATCCGTCCCTCGACAAGTCCGGTCCATGCCTCGTCCGGCGCGAGCGCCGGCACATGGTCTATGCCGAGATTGCGCAACATCGTTGACACTAGCGCCGGCGCGATGTGACGGCCGATGATGCGTTCGCCGGCATCGGTCTGGATCCGGTAGACCTGGCAATCATGATCGGGCAGCCGCCGCCAGATCGGCAAAAGCAGGCCGGTGACCATGTGGAAGGTGCTGGTTGCGAACTCCGGAACCGCGGCGACTTCCGCCTGCCAGAGATCGCAGAACTGTTTCCGGTCGGCCGCCTGCCAAAAAGTTTCGGCAAGGGCGTCGAGACCGAAGCGCAGCTCGTCGGTCGGCCGTAGCAACCGTACGCGGTGCTCGACCGTGCCATCGTCGAGCATCAGGCTCGCCGTCGGCAGCTGGATCGCCGCGCGGTTCGAACGCGTATTGACCAGCAACACCGATTGCGGTTCGGCGAGTGCGACGGCCAGTGCATCGGCCAGACTGAGCGGGCAGATCCGATCCTCGCGCGCGACGGTGAGCACATGCGACTGCGCCCCCGACACCGGATGCGTGTACACGGTTTGCCAATCGGTGACAGTAATGCTTTCCGCCGTGATCGTCTCCACGCCCTTGTCGTAGGTGCCTGCGGCGATGGCGCCTTCAACTTTGGCCGCCATCAACTGCTCGAACACTTCGAACAGCAGGTTCTGGGTTTCGATACGAAGCGCCAGCAGCCGGTTGAGCCACGTCGTGATCGGTGGCAGCTCGTCGCGCAGGCCTCCCTCGTCCGTGGTCAGCGATAGGCCGGTGACCGCTTCGAACGTCGTGAGGGAACAGCCCTCGACCTTGCTCTGATGCAGCAGATAATAGAATTGCCGAAGCGCGGCGCGCGCATAGGGGCTTTCGAGATTATCCTCGGAGCGGAACAGCCCTGCCCCGCCGGTCTGGCGCTGGCCGCGTGTGATCGCGCCCAGCGTGTCGAGCCTCCGTGCTATGGTCGACAGGAAGCGTTTGCCGGCTTTTACATTGGCGGCCATCGGCCGGAACAAGGGCGGCTGCGCCTGGTTGGTGCGATGCGTGCGGCCGAGGCCCTGAATGGCGTTGTCGGCGCGCCAGCCTGCTTCGAGCAGATAGTGCTTGCGAAGCCTCTGGTTCCTGGCGCCGAGATCGGCATGATAGGAGCGGCCGGTACCGCCGGAGATCGGAAGAGCCACA
>SCRB01001043.1 GCA_004299545.1 Rhizobiaceae bacterium | reverse complement strand
AGCACCGCCCGTTCGGCGGCGCGCTTTTACACACGCGATGTCAATGCCCGTTTCCAGAAGGCGGCGCGCGCCATGCAGCAGGCGGTGCTCGCCGGGAACGTCGCCGATTTCCTGGTGGCAGACAAATCGCTCGACGAGGCGATCACCGCGGCCGCCGACAACGCTTTCGCCTCGCGCGTCGCAGCGCCGCTCCAGACGCACAGCCGCCGCTTCTGGTATCGTTACAGGGTCGAAAGCGGGCTGGCGGAATCGGCCGCCCAGCATGTGGAGATCATCCGGGCCATACTGGACCATGACGAGGAGGGGGCAGGCAGGCAGGCGGATCGCCTGATAACGCTGCTTCGCGGCCATGCCGAAACGGTCGCCGCCGGTCTTTAACCGCGCGATTGGATCAACTGCGAGGAACTACGAGAAACTGCCGGGCGGTCAACTGCCGGGCAATCGCGCAAGCGTGGCTGTATCCCACCCGTCGCCCGCCGCCATCATGCAACTGACGCCGTTGGTACCGGTGGCGAGGATGGTCCAGTCGCCGGTATCGGAAACGAACAGTTCCACCGCGGCCTGGGGGCTGACGAGACCGGTCGATTGCTGCTTTTCTTTATAAAGCCGGCCGAGCGCGTTCACCATGTCGGCGCGTTTGGCGCAGGTAACGCCCGATACGGCCTGAAGCCCGGCGACCGTGGTTTCGATCTTGCCGCCATTGGGATGCGCTGCGATCCGGTCCGTCTTTGCGGTCGTGATTGTCGCCTGGACATGCGCCGGTGCCGCCTCAAGCCGCGAGGGGACCGTTGCGATCAGGATGGCAGCCGCAGCCGCCGGAACGAGATAGGATTTGAGTGCCATCTTTGGCTCCTGTGTTCCCTGTCGTCCTCTGCCGAGGCCTTTCGCCGCCGGCTTCCTTCCTCTCCACGCTCCTTGTCCGCTGCAACAATTCAGCAGGTGCGATCTCGTTCCATCACATTTTTGTAAGCGTGCCGGCGTCCTTGCGGGTGCCAAAAGAAAAAAGGCACGAAATGCTCGTGCCTTTTTCCAAGCCTATCAAAGGATCCGCCGACGCTATTTCATCGTCGGCATGGCGAACTCCGCACCCTCTTTCACGCCGCCCGCGCGCCCGCAGCCGAAGGCGGGGACGCGCAAAAGGGAAACGTTGGGCGACCACCCGGTCAGGAGGTCGGGAAGGCGAACTCCGCGCCTTCCTTGACGCCGGACGGCCAGCGCGCCATCACCGTCTTGGTCTTGGTGTAGAAGCGGATGGAATCCGGTCCATACTGGTTGAGGTCGCCGAAGCCGGACCGCTTCCAGCCGCCGAAGGTGTAATAGGAGACCGGCACCGGGATCGGCACATTGATGCCGACCATGCCGACATTGACGCGGGACGCGAATTCGCGCGCGGCGTCGCCGTCACGGGTGAAGATGGCAACGCCGTTGCCGTATTCGTGCTCGGACGGCAGGCGCAACGCCTCCTCGTAATCGTGGGCACGCACCACCGACAGGACCGGGCCGAAGATCTCTTCCTTGTAGATGCGCATGTCCGCCGTCACGTCGTCGAACAGGCAGCCGCCCATATAGAAGCCGTTTTCGTAGCCCTGCATCTTGAAGCCGCGTCCGTCGACGACAAGCTTGGCGCCTTCCTTGATGCCGAGATCGACATAACCCTTGACGCGCTCAAGCGCCTGCTTCGTCACCAGCGGGCCGAAATCGGCAGACGGATCGGTCGAAGGCCCGATCTTGAGGCTTTCGACACGCGGAATGAGCTTTTCCACCAGCTTGTCGGCCGTCGCCTTGCCGACCGGCACGGCAACCGAAACCGCCATGCAGCGCTCGCCGGCCGCGCCGTAGCCGGAGCCGATGAGCGCATCGACCGCCTGGTCCATGTCGGCGTCCGGCATGATGATCATATGGTTCTTGGCGCCGCCGAAGCATTGCACGCGCTTGCCCGTGGCGCAGCCGCGCGCATAGATATATTCGGCGATCGAGG
>SCRB01001042.1 GCA_004299545.1 Rhizobiaceae bacterium | reverse complement strand
GGCGACAGTTTCCATGATGGCGAAGGCGCGGCGGCGATGCCGGCCCTCTTCCGCGAGGCGTTGCAGGACCTGATGCGCGGCCGCGACTGGTTCTGGGTGGCCGGCAACCATGATCCTGCGCCGCCCGCAGATCTTCCGGGCAACAGCGTCGAAGAGATCGCTCTCGGCAGCCTCGTCTTCCGGCATGAACCGTCCGGCTCGCGCGTCCTCGGCGAGGTCGCTGGCCATCTTCATCCCGGTGCAAGACTGGTTAAAAGCGGCCGCTCGGTCCGCCGCCCCTGTTTCGCCAGCGACGGCAGGCGGATGATCATGCCGGCCTTCGGCGCCTATACCGGCATGCTGAACGTGCTCGACCGCGCTTATGCCGGCCTCTTCGACCAGACATCGTTGTTCGCCTATATGCTCGGGCTGAAGCGGGTCTACCGAATAGCAGGCGCCGCGCTCCGGCCGGGCTGACATTCCGGCAGCGGACGTGCGGGCGACGCCTCTCCCTTACACCGGCCATTGGCAAATTTCGGCTGACGTGAATATTGTCAAGGCGTTCAGCGGGGACCAAGGACGGTGCGCGAGAGCGATCAGACCATTCATCGGGCCGCCTGGCTCTATTACACCCATAATCTGCGGCAGGAGGAGGTCGCTCGGGTCCTGAACATTTCGCGCGCCAGTGTCGCAGGCTATCTGCGCAAGGCACGCGAGCGGGGCGTGGTCACAGTTTCGACCTCGACCGAGCTTTTCCGCCAAAGCGCGCTTGCCCGCCAGCTGGAAGACCGTCTCGGTCTTGCCACGGTCTGGATCGTTCCCGACGATTCGAGCTTTCCGCCAGCCATGGAGATACCCTTCGTCGCGGCCAACGCCTTCCTGTCGCTGATCGGGCCGGGAACCCGTATCGCGGTCGCCTGGGGGCGGACGGTCTATCACATCGCCGACGCCATGGAGACGGCGGACCTCAAAGGCGTGACCGTCTCCCAGATCTGCGGGAATCTGGGCGCGCCTTATGATTACAGGCCCGACCAATGCACGATGGAGATCGCGCGCCGGCTCAACGCCGAAGGCATCAACCTCTATGCCCCGCTGGTCCTCAGCTCCGAAGACCTCGCTGGAGCGCTGAGGCACGAAGACGTGGTGGACCGGCAACTCGCCTCGATCGCGACATGCGACATCGTCCTTTATTCGGTAGGCGGGGTGGAGGCGGACAGCCACATCGTTTCCTGCGGCGCGTTGCCTGCCGAAGACCTGCCCGAACTTCACCGGCAAGGTGCAACGGGCGTCATCGGCGGCCAGTTGATCGACCGAGGCGGCCTGTGGATGGATTGCCCGTACAATCGCCGGGTCATCTCGGCCGACCTCGATGACGTGAAACGCATCCCGATCCGCTTCATGGTGGTGATCGAAAACGAGAAACACGACGCGCTGAACGCCGCGTTGCGCGGCGGCTTCGCAACGCATCTGGTCATTTCCGAAGAGCTGGGAAAGAGGCTTCTCGCCGGATAGAATTCCGGTCGGACGACGTTGTTCTGGCAAATGTCAACGTGATTGTCATTTGGCAGATTGCGCGCTACAGTCAAAATGGAGCCGTGAGCGTCGGCCTCGTGCTGGCGAGGGGAACCGGCCATGACCTTGCGGGAGGAGCCTCTTGAACAGCGCCGCCTCGTTCGAAGCCCTGACGGTTGAAACCCTGCCTTCCCGGCTGGGTTCGCTCGACGGGCTGAGACAGATCGGCAGCGAACCCGGGAAGTGGAAAATCCGGGAGGTCGGCGACGGCAACCTCAACCTCGTTTTCATTGTCGAGGGGCCGAAAGGCGGCGCGGTCGTCAAGCAGGCGCTTCCCTATGTCCGCCTCGTCGGCGACAGTTGGCCCCTGCCGCTCAAGCGTGCTTTCTTCGAATACAATGCGCTTGTCCGACAGGAGGAGCGCGACCCCGGCCGGGTGCCGCGCATCTTCCATTTCGATGAAGCGCAGGCGCTGATCGTGATGGAATATCTCCATCCGCATGTCATCCTCCGCCGCGCGCTGATCGATGGCCGGCAGCCGCCGCATGTGGCGCGCCATCTCGGGCTCTTCGCCGCCAGAAACCTGTTCCTCGGCTCGGACCTCGCCATGGACGCGCCGGCCAAGAAGAAGGACATGGCGCTCTTCGCCGACAATATCGAACTGTGCGACATCACCGAGAATCTCGTTTTCACGGATCCCTATTTCCCCGCCAAGCTGAACAGGCATACGCCGCAACTGGACGATATGGTGAAGACGCTTCGTGCCGACCGCGATCTCAAGGTCGAGGCGCAGCATCTCAAATATCTCTTCACCGCCTCGGCGCAGACATTGCTGCATGGCGACCTTCATACCGGCTCCGTCATGGTGACGGACGAGGACACGCGCGTCATCGATCCCGAATTCGCCGTCTACGGGCCGATGGCCCTCGATGTCGGCATGCTTCTCGCCAATTTCTGGATGGCCTATTTTTCTCAAGGCGGCCACGAAAAGGACGGCTCGCGGCAGGACATGCGCTTATGGCTTCTCGCGGCAGCGATCGAGATCT
>SCRB01001041.1 GCA_004299545.1 Rhizobiaceae bacterium | reverse complement strand
AACAGGTGCCGTTTCCGTCAAGCTCGTCTCCGAGGTCGGCGTCGGGACGGTTGCGGCGGGCGTCGCCAAGGCACGCGCCGACCATATCACGATCTCAGGCTATGACGGGGGCACCGGCGCTTCGCCGCTCACCTCGATCAAGCATGCCGGGTCGCCATGGGAGATCGGGCTGGCCGAAACGCACCAGACGCTGGTGCTGAACAGGCTTCGGTCGCGTGTGGCGTTGCAGGTCGACGGCGGTCTGCGGACGGGCCGCGACGTCATCATCGGTGCGCTGCTTGGGGCGGACGAGTTCGGTTTCTCGACCGCGCCGCTGATTGCCGCCGGCTGTGTGATGATGCGCAAATGCCATCTCAATACCTGCCCGACGGGCGTGGCGACGCAGGATCCGGTGCTGAGGAAGCGCTTCAAGGGCACGCCTGAACATGTCATCAACTTCTTCTTCTACGTCGCGGAAGAGGTGAGGCTGCTGCTCGCGGCCATGGGCTTCCGCAAGCTTGAGGATATCATCGGCATGTCCGACCTTCTCGCCAAGGAAGAGTTGATCGCGCACTGGAAGGCGAAGGGGCTCGATTTCTCGAAGATATTCTACAAGCCGGACGCGCCGAAGGAAGCGACCTACCGGACGGAACCCCAGAAGCATCCGATCGACGACGTTCTCGACCGCAAGCTGATCGAGGAAGCGAAGCCGGCATTGGAGGCCAAACAGCCGGTGAACATCGCGGTAGCTATCCGCAATACCGATCGCTCCACTGGCGCCATGCTTTCGGGCGAAGTCGCCAGGCGCTACCGGCACAAGGGGCTGAAGGACGACACCATTTCCGTGACACTGACCGGCACGGCGGGGCAGTCTTTCGGTGCCTTCCTGGCGCGCGGCATTTCCTTCGAGCTGATCGGCGATGCCAACGACTATGTCGGCAAGGGGCTTTCGGGCGGCCGTCTGGTCATCCATCCGCCGGAGAACGCGCGCATCGTCCCGGAGAACTCGATCATCGTCGGCAATACCGTGCTTTATGGGGCGACAGAGGGGGAGTGCTATTTGAGCGGCGTGGCCGGCGAGCGCTTCGCGGTGCGCAATTCCGGCGCGATCGCCGTCGTGGAAGGCGTCGGCGACCATGGCTGCGAATACATGACGGGCGGCGTCGTGGTCGTCATCGGCAAGACTGGCCGCAACTTCGCGGCGGGCATGTCTGGCGGCGTCGCCTACGTGCTCGACGAGGAGGGCGACTTCGCCGCGCGTTGCAACATGGCCATGGTCGAACTCGAACCGGTTCCGGAAGAGGACGATATACTGGAGCGCCTGCACCATCATGGCGGCGACATCGCGCATATGGGTCGCGTAGACGTCTCCGGTGACATGACGAGCAATGACGAGGAACGGCTTTACCAGCTCATCGCCAATCATCTCCACTATACCGGCTCGCCGCGCGCCCGGACGATCCTCGACAACTGGACCGATTACCGACCGAAATTCCGCAAGGTCATGCCGGTCGAATATCGCCGTGCGCTGATCGAGATGGAGCGGATGCGCATGAACGTGGCGGCGGAATGATGCCGATCGCAATCTTCCTCATGGGTGTCCCGCCCTCCCCCCTCAAACCGGCGGCGCGTGCGCGCTGAGCGTCGGAGCCGCCGGGCGAAGTTGCCGTGCGGCATTGAGATGAAATCCATGTGACCCCAGGAGACAACATTCCGGGTCGCATGCAGGATCGAAGAACGAGTCATGGGCAAGGTAACAGGCTTTCTCGAGATCGACCGGCAGGTGCACAAGTATCAGCCGGCTTCCGACCGTATTCGGCATTTCAGGGAGTTTACCCTGCCGATGTCGGACAAGGAGGTTGAGAAACAGGCTGCCCGCTGCATGGATTGCGGCGTTCCCTATTGCCATGGGCCGACAGGTTGTCCCGTGCACAACCAGATCCCCGACTGGAACGACCTCGTCTACAATGGCGACTGGGATGGCGCGATCCGCAACCTCCATTCCACCAACAATTTTCCCGACTGGACCGGCCGCATCTGCCCCGCGCCCTGCGAGGAAGCCTGTACGCTCAACCTCGAGGACATCCCGGTCGCCATCAAGACGATCGAGCAGGCGCTCGCCGACAAGGCTTATGAACGCGGTTACTTCCAACCCCAGCCTGCGGCGGTGACGAGCGGCAAACGGGTCGCGATCATCGGCTCGGGACCGGCCGGCATGGCCGCCGCTCAGCAACTCGGTCGCGCCGGCCACGACGTTCATGTCTATGAACGCGAGAGCCGGCCCGGCGGGCTGATGCGCTACGGCATTCCCGACTTCAAGATCGAGAAGCACCATATCGACCGGCGTATCCGGCAGATGGAAGGCGAGGGCGTTACCTTCTTCTGCGGCGTCAATGTCGGCGTCGACAAGCCGGTCGAGGACCTTCGGGCCGAATATGATGCGGTCCTTTATTGCGGCGGGTCGGAGACTCCGCGTGCTGCCGGCATTCCGGGAACGGAGCTGGCAGGCGTGCACGACGCCATGCCCTACCTGGTGCAGCAGAACCGCCGCCTCGCCGGCGAGAACGTCCAGTCCGTCGCCTGGCCTTCCGACCCGCTTCTTGCCGGCGGCAAGCACGTCGTCGTCGTCGGCGGTGGGGATACGGCGTCGGATTGTATCGGTACGGCATTCCGGCAGGGCGCGGTCCGGGTAACGCAGCTCGACATCCGGCCGCAACCGCCCGAGAAAGAAGACAAGCTGACGGTCTGGCCCTATTGGGCGACAAAGATGCGGACTTCTTCTTCGCAGGCCGAGGGCGTCGAGCGTGAATTCCGGATTGCCACGCTCGAATTCGTCGGCGAGGACGGCGTGCTCACGGCGGTGAAATGCTGCGAGGTCGATGAGAAGCGCAAGCCGGTGGCGGGCACGGAGTTCTTCATCCACGCCGATCTCGCCTTCATCGCGATCGGCTTTGCCGGGCCGCTCAGGGAAGGGATCCTGGCGGAACTGGGCGAGGCGCTCGACGTCAAGGTCGATGGACGCGGCTCCGCCAACGTCGTGGCGAACGAGCGTGATTACCGTACCAGCGTCGACAAGTTCTTCGCCGCGGGCGATGTGCGCCGCGGGCAATCGCTTGTGGTCTGGGCGATCCGCGAGGGGCGCCAGGCGGCGCGGGCCGTTGACGAGTTCCTCATGGGATCGACTGTCCTGCCCCGCTGACCTCGCCGCCTTGCGGCTGTTGCGATTGCAGGATGATGCGGGTTATCGCATCATCGTCCCTCGGTGCCGACGGGACCGGCTGTTGCACGAGGCCACCGAAATTATCTGCCCTGCCGAGCGGTGGGACGGATGCGATGCCTTCCACTGTCAGCCTTTCCATGGCGGTTTCACCACCGAGCACCGGTGTCACGGTCGCGCCGTCGAGGGCGCCGCCGTCATCCATCCCCTGATCCTTGAGCGAGATCGGCCGCGTCCGTTTCACCGGTCCCTCGCCGGGCGCGGTTTCAGGCTCCGATGCGCCGGCAGGCGGCAGGGACCCGATGTCGGGCGAAACGGCATCGCCGAGCAGACGGTTGAGGCCCTTCTCGACATAGAAAGCGATCTTGGCCTTGCCGGCGCGCGAGAAATTGATGCCGTCGTCCAGCCTGAGCCGGGTCGGCTGCCCGTTCACGTCCGGGCCTGTGAGTGTGAAAGCGCCGTTATTGTCGACAAAGCCGTCCCATATATCGACGAATATGCCTTTTTCCTCACCGACAATGTTTTGATAGATGCCGTTGAAGGCGAGCATGTCGCTCGACATGGACGCAGAGCGGAAGGCAGGAACGCCGACCCAGATAAGTGGGATGCGGCGCGCTTCGAGGGCGGCCGCGAACGCCTTCACCCGTTGGCTGTATTCCTTCACCCATTCATCGGAACGGACGGCCTCGCTCTTGCCGTCCATTGTGATCGACTGGCGATCGTTCGATCCGATCATCATAACGACGACCGACGGTTTCACGGCATCGAGCAAGGAGCCGATGCTGGCATCCCAATCGTAGAAATCGTTGCGAACGAAGCCGGACGATCCGTTTGCCTTGTCGGCGACCACCACGCCCGGTGATTTTGCATAAGCGTCGGTCAGGCCCGCTGCCAGTTCCGAAGCAAGGAAATCGCCGACCACCATGATCGTACGGGCATCGGGGCGCTTTTCCACATTATCGGCCGCCGAAGCCGGCGGAGGCGTGTCTGCCTGCCTTGCCGGGCGTGGTTTCACCATCCGCATCGGCGGCGAGGCAGGCGGCCGCTCCTGTCTTCCTGGATATGTCTGATGCCATTGTTCAAATGCCGGCGGCGCGTTTTCAGCGTGAGTGCTGCGAGCGCCCCCGACGTAGGCAATCGTCGCTGCAAGGAAGAGGATCTTGAAGCAGTCCCGGAGAAAGCGCGCCGCACCGCTCCGTTCCGCCTTGCCGCCACGGTGCGGAAGAAGAAAGGTCGCCGTTCGCCGATGCCCGGTTGTCATTCACCTCTGTCTCAGGCTGGTGAGGACTTTCTGGCTCGGATTGCCGTCCTGCGCGAGTCCGGCCTGTGCCTGAAACGCCTTGATGGCGCTGCGCGATCCGTCGCCGATGCGGCCGTCGATCTTGCCGTCATAATAGCCAAGGGCGAGAAGACGCTTCTGCAATTCTCGGCGCTCGTCGAAGCTGAGCTTGACGAAGGGACGATCCCAATCCTGCACCAGGCCGCCATAGCCGGCGATCTGGTCGGCCAGCAAGCCGACGGCAAGCGCATATCTGTCCGCGTTGTTGTATTTCTTGATGACATAGAAATTCTTCAGCATCAGGAAGACCGGACCGTCGCGGCCATCCGGAAGCTTGAGGGCGGCACGATCGTGGCCACGGGGGAAATCCTTGCCGTTTGCGCGGGTCACACCGAGCGCGGCCCATCTGTCGAGCGATTCGAACCCGCTGGGGAATTTCCGTCCCGCAGGCAGTTTCACCTCGTAACCCCAGGTTTTGTCGGCCTGCCAGCCATTGCGGGCGAGGAGATTGGCGGTGGTCGCCAGCGCATCAGGAATCGAATCCCAGATGTCGCGCCGCCCGTCGCCGTCCATATCGACGGCATAGATCTCATAGCTTGTCGGGATGAACTGCGTCTGCCCCATGGCGCCGGCCCAGGAACCGGTCAGATGTCTTTCGTCGATGTCGCCGCGCTGCAGGATCTTGAGCGCCGCGATCAGTTGCTTGCGCGCGAAGCTGGAATAGCGCCTGCTACCATAGCCGAGGGTGGCCAGGGAACGAACGACGTTGCGCATGATCTTGTCGTTTTTAAGCGTTTCGCCATAGTTCGATTCCATCGACCAGATGGCGAGAAGTACGTAACGGCTGACGCCGAAACGCTTTTCGATGCGGTCGAGCCACGGGCGCCATTTCCTTGCCATCGCCTGGCCGTCGGCGACCGATTCCTCTTGCACGCGATTGTCGAAATAATTCCACGCCGGTGCATTGAATTCGGGCTGGGAGCGCGACTTTTCCAACACGTCGGGATCAGGTTCCGTGACGTTGCGAAAGGCGCGATCGAATGTCGAGCGGGAAACGCCGTGGGAAAGGGCGACGCTACGGAAGCTTGCAACCCAATGGTGGAAACCCTGATCGGCCTGCGCAGGCGCTCCTCCGGCGAGCAGGACTGCGAATATCGCTGCAACGAAGACCGGTGCGATGCGTCTGGTAATGGATGAAGCGGACATCTTCCCTCCTTCGAGCAGTTGGAAAAGCCCATTCATCGCGCGAGCCGGTTAGGATTCGGTTTACCATCCGTTCCAATCGGACGTCCATTTCGGTACTTTTCCCTCAGGGAACCTTTCCGGGGGGGACGCGTTCAGCATTCCTGCAGTTAAGCACAGCTATATCTCTCCCAAATCGTCAAATAAGGAATAGAACGAAACATGATGAAAGTGCGCAAGGCTGTCTTTCCGGTCGCCGGTCTCGGCACGCGGTTCCTTCCGGCGACGAAGGCGATCCCGAAAGAGATGCTGACGGTCGTCGACAAACCCGTCATCCAATATGTGGTGGACGAGGCGCGGGAAGCGGGGATCGAACACTTCATCTTCGTCACCGGCCGCAACAAGGCGGTCATCGAAGACCATTTCGATATTCATTTCGAACTCTACGACACGCTGGCCGAGCGCGGCAAGGATACTGTCCTCGACAGGCTCCAGCGCCTTCAACCTGGCCCCGGCCAGACAAGCTTTACGCGCCAGCAGGTGCCGCTCGGGCTTGGCCATGCCGTCTGGTGCGCCCGTGATCTGGTCGGCGACGAACCGTTCGCCCTTCTCCTGCCGGACATGATCATGCAGTCCGAGAAAAGCTGCCTCAAGGCGATGGTCGAACTCTACGCGCATACCGGCAACAACATCGTCGCCGTGCAGGAATGCGATCCGGCGGAAACGCACAAATACGGGATTGTCGGCAAGGGAGCGGACGCCCATTCAGGCTTCGAGATTACCGCAATGGTGGAAAAGCCGAAGCCGGCGGATGCGCCGACCAATCTCTACATCAACGGGCGCTACATCCTTCAGCCGGAAATCTTCTCGATCCTGGAAAACCAGGAAAAGGGCGCCGGCAACGAGATCCAGTTGACCGACGGCATGCTCCGTCTCAGGGAAAAGCAGCCCTTTTACGGCTATCATTACCGGGGTCGTACGTTCGACTGCGGCTCGCCCGAGGGTTTCATCGAGGCGAACGTCGCTTTCGCACTCCAGAGGGAAGACATGCGCGAGCGGATCGGCAGGTTGATCGACGAGATTTCAGGCGATATCCATCCCGGCTCGGAGATCAGGGCAGCGGAATAATATCGCGTATCAACGTTGGGCGGTGAAACCGAGGAAGATGCTGTCGGCGGTGTAATCGCGCCCCTGAATATTGCTGACCTGCTGCTCGTGGCGGATTTTCCCGGTGATGCCGAAGTAGCGGTTGAGCCAGTAGGTCAAGTCCGCTTCCGCGTTCCAGCCGAAATCGTATCCGTCCGTGCCGGAATAGTTGCGCCAGAGCATGCCGAGGCTGGCGGTCCCGGTGAGGTTCGCGCGCATCTGCCGTTCGAGCGAAAGCTGTCCCGAATAGAGGATGTCGCCGGATTCGCCAGCCGTCGTCGTTCCCTCGACCTGCGTGGAGCCCTGAAGCGATACGGTCGTTCCCCGGATCGGGGACCATTTGAGGTCTGCCGCCACCGATGGGCCTGAAATCGGTGTCAACCGGTCGTCGTCCGGCGTCTCCCTGAGCCAGCCGGCGGAAAATTCGCCCGACAGCTTGTCGGTCAGGGCAAGCGTGACGCCGGCGCGCGCGGCGACGTGGTTGGCGGAACGTGCATAGCCCGCATCGTCGCGGGTGAGATCGTAATAACGCCGGCCAAGCTCGCCTTCGACGAAGGGGATGACGGAAGGGGAAAGTTCGTAGCCGGCGCGGAGCACGCCCGTTACCAGTGTATTGTTTCGGTCCTTCTGCGAGAGCGTGCCGCCCGAATCCAGTTTGGCGTCGCCGTAAATGTCGCGCTCGACGTTGCCGGTGATGCCGAGCCTCAGCTTGCCGATGGCTTTTTCGAGGCCGGCGCTGCTGGTGAGCGTCTGCGTCAGCGGCTCTTCAGTCGTTCCCTCGATGACGACCGGCGATTCCGCCGTTTCCGGCGAGACGGCATAGCCGAATTTGATCTTGCCGCGCAGGTCACGCATCAGGTCGAGGTCGAGTTCGCTGTCTACGCCGGCTATCGGCTGCGAGAGATCCTGTCCTGCTATCGATTTGCGGAAGATGCCGTAGGCGTTGATATTGGCGGAATGACGCGACCAGTCGGACGTGGCGTTCAGGCGCAGCGTGGTTTCGGAAAGGATGGCCGATTTGCCGCCCGCGCTCGAATCGGCATTCGTGGTCGCCGTGAGGCCGGACTGAATCGATGTGTTGACGTTGAATGTTCCAAGTCTCAGCCCGAGCGGGGCGTAGGGATCGTCGTCATATTGCAGCTTTTTGTTGTTTCCGATGGCTTTCTCGCGCTGATTTTCAGACAGCGCGCGACCCCGCTCTTCATCGAGCGAATCGATCGGGACAGCCCTGAGGCTGCCGGTCGCCTGCTGCGACAGCTGTTCATTGTCCGTGTCCGTGACGGCCTTCTGTGCTGCGGACGCAGTTGCCGCCGCCTTTTTGCGCCCGTTCGTCGCTGACCCGGGCTGATCCTGATCGGCGGAACCGAGACTGCCGAAAGGCTCCTGATCCAATCCGTCCGCCGTTGGGGTTTCGGGTGTGCCGGTATTATCCCGCGCTGTGGGCGGTGTGCCGGAAACAGGGGGCGCGGCGGCATCGGGCAGGACGCTCGAGCTTGCCGGTGCATAGACCGTATTCTGGTCGCTATCGTCCGTGTCATCGGTCGCATCCGTGGCTGGCGCGGCGGTTCCATCGGTGCCGAAAAGGCTGTTATCGGCGCGGTTGTCGGGCAAATTGCCGCGCAATGCCAGGGTTTGCTGCGCCAACGCGACGGGTGCCGGGCCGAACAGTGCGAGCGCCGCCACGCCGACAAGAAGAGCGGCCAGGCGCGTCCTGCGCGCGGGTCTGATCGTTGGATTCGGGAAAAGGGACATCGTCCGCTGACAGGCTCTTGGCGCGCATAGAAATTTACCGAAGAGTAAATGCCGATGGTTAACGGAGCGTTGAGGCAGCGGCGCGGGAGGCGGCGATATTTACCATTCCGGGCCGGGACGTTCGGCTTAATCCCCGGTGAAAAACCCTGTGCCTGGAAAATCCATTCCGCTTTTCGCCTCGATGCTGTAGAGCGGGTCCATGATGCAGGGATTGGCGATGCGCAAACCGGCGGACAGGAAAGCCGCTATCCAGTCGGCGATACGGACGGTGAATACCGAGCATGCCGGCGTCATCGCCCTGGCGGAGGCGCTCGACAACGGGCTGGCGGAACCGTTTGCCGAGGCGGTCGAGCGCATTGCCGCGATCCGCGGGCGGGTGATCGTCACCGGCGTGGGCAAAAGCGGCCATATCGGCTCCAAGCTTGCCGCCACGTTCGCTTCGACGGGCACGCCGGCGTTCTTCGTGCACCCGGCGGAAGCCAACCACGGCGATCTCGGCATGATCGGGCATGACGATGCGATCATCGCGATGTCATGGTCGGGCGAAACCGTCGAGCTGAACGGGATTCTCGCCTATTCCCGCCGCTTCTCGATCCCGCTCATCGCCATAACCTCCGGCGTGACCTCGACACTCGCCAAGGAGGCTGACACGGTTCTTTTGCTCCCCACCGTCTCGGAAGCCTGTCCACACGGTCTTGCCCCGACGACCTCGACGCTGATGCAACTCGTGATCGGCGACGCGCTCGCCATCGCGCTTCTGGAAGCGCGGGGCTTCACCGCGGACCATTTCCGCACCTTCCATCCGGGCGGGCGTCTCGGGGCCAGCCTGATGCACCTGGCCGAGATCATGCACACGGGCGAGGAGGTGCCGGTCGTGCCGCTTGGCACCCGCATGCCCGAGGCCGTCACGGTGCTGTCGCAAAAGCGATTCGGGTGCGTCTGCGTCGTCGATCAGGAAGGAAAGCTGGCGGGCATCGTGACCGACGGCGACCTGGCGCGCAATCTCAACCGCAATCTCGGTGAGATGACGGTCGAGGCGGTGATGACGCGCAACCCCAAGATCGCCGCTCCCGACATGCTGGCCAGCACCGCGACCGGGATCCTCAACGGCTACAATATCAGCGCCCTTGTCGTGGCTGAGGAAGGAAAGCCGGTCGGGATCGTGCATTTCCACGATCTCTTGCGGATCGGCGTCGTCTGAGCACTTCCCGTTTCACTGAATCGGAGAAGTGCTCTATCTCTTTTTTTCACGCAATTCCGGACGCAAAACCGCTTTACACTCTTGCTGGAATTGCTTTGACGCCGTCGGATCAGTCCGGCTCCACCACCAGTTCCATATCTTTCACGGCGGTCACGCGGACGCGCGTGCCGACAGGAAGATCAGGCCCGGAAACGAGCCAGAATGTATCCCCGATGCGGATGCGGCCACGCCCCTCGGCAATTGGCTCGGCAAGGGTCGCGGTGCGGCCGATCAACTGTTCGGCGCGGCGATTGAGGAGAGGCTGGTCGCTTCGTCCCCCGGCTCTCGCCATGATCTGGCGGCCGATATAGGCCGAAATGATCGAAAGGAGCAGGAAGAGCAGGACCTGCGCCTGCCAGACCCAGAAGCCGACATGCGAAAGCTGCAGCGTCAGCGCGCCGACGAGAACGGCGGCGATGCCGATCCACAGGAGAAACACGCCGGGCACGAGGATTTCGAGGATGAGCAGCACGAAACCCAGGACCATCCAGTTCCAGGGACCGAGTTCGGTGAAGATGTGCTCAACCATGATCAGGATTGATCCTGCCCACCGGTTCTGGGCGGCCTGCCGGAGGATGCCGCGCGCGGTAGTGCCGACGACGCGTCGCTGCCGAACACTTCCTTCGCGATGGCGCCGATGCCGGACAGTGATCCGATGAGCGAAGAGGCCTCGAGCGGCATCAACACCACCTTGTTGCTGGCGGACGAGCCGATTTTGGCGAGCGCTTCGGTGTATTTCTGCGCGACGAAATAATTGAGCGCCTGGACGTCGCCCTTCGAGATCGCCTCGGAAACGACCTGCGTTGCGCGCGCCTCGGCCTCGGCCGAGCGCTCCCGCGCCTCGG
>SCRB01000103.1 GCA_004299545.1 Rhizobiaceae bacterium | reverse complement strand
GCCAGATATCGACGTGCGCAATACCGGAGGACGGGGATTCTACGCTTTCCTGATGCACTGCGACACCCCGCCCTTCGACAACAACGACCTGCGCATGGCACTGAAGCTTGCGGTGAACCGGCGCGAAATGGTGGACAAGATCCTGCGCGGCTATGGCCATGTGGGCAACGACATGCCGATCAACAACGCCTATCCGCTGTTCGACGACACGATACCGCAGCGTGAATACGATCCCGAAAAGGCCGCGGAATACTATAAAAAATCCGGCCATGACGGGTCGCCTATCGTGCTGCTCGTCGCCGAAATCGCATTTACCGGTGCCGTCGACGCGGCCGCCCTGTTCAGGGAATCGGCGCGCAAGGCCGGCATTCCGCTTGAGATCAAGCGCGTACCGAACGACGGATACTGGTCGAATGTCTGGAACGTGACACCGTTCTGCGCTTCCTACTGGGGCGGGCGCATCGTGCAGGACCAGATGTATTCCACCGCCTACCTCTCGACCGCTGACTGGAACGACACGCGCTTCAAGAATCCCGAATTCGACAAGTTGCTGTTCGAGGCGCGCGGCGAACTCGACAAGGCGAAGAAGAAGCAGATCTATTCCCGGATGGGCCGGATCGTGCGTGACGAGGGCGGAGCCATCGTGCCGATGTTCAACGACATCATCGACGCGGTGTCCGACAAGGTCGGCGGATTCGAGCCGAGTCCCATCGGCGAACTGATGGGGAATCACGCGGCATCGCGCTGCTGGTTGAAATAGGCCGCGCGGCCTAAACAGCGGAGGCCCGCCGCCGGCCCTTGCGGAGCGTATCGTGACTGAAAGTGAAGGAAACAAGTCATGTCCGAAATTCCGATAATCGACATCGGACCGCTGTTCGAGGACGATAGCGAAGCCAGGGCCGAAACGGACCACAAGGTCGCGCAGGCCGCTTTCGACATCGGGTTCATGGTCGTCGTGAACTATCCGGCCGATATCAGGGTCGGCGCCGGGGAACGGCGCAGGATGCTCAGGCTTTTCGACATTCCCGAGGAAAACCAGCGCCCCTACTGGAAACGTAATTTCGCGCCGGAAAACCCGCATCTCTACCGCGGCTGGTTTCCACTGTCTTCCAGCCCCACGCGTGGCCGCGAAGGCTACGAAATCGGCCCGGACATCGTGCGCGACCTGCCGGCGGACCAGACGGACGACCTGCTTTACGAGCCGACGCCGATACCCGCGCAAGAACTCCTGCCCGAAGGCTGGCGCGCCACGGCGGCTGAGTACTATCTGGGCGCCGAGAGGATCGGCCAGCATATCCTCGCCTCGCTGTCGCGCAGCCTCGGCATCGACGAGGGCATTTTTCGCGATGCCTTCGACGACGGCATTTCCACCCTGCGCCTGCTGCATTATCCCAAGCGCGACAATGTCGTTCCGGACGGGTCTGCCCGCTATGTCGAACACGGCGGAAAGACCTGGGAGCAGGTGGCCGGCGCGCATGTGGATTCAGGCCTGCTGACCGTTCTCGCGACCTGTGGCGTCGGCGGATTGCAGGCGCGTGACAGGCACGGGGAATGGATCGACGTGCCGGTGATCGATGACAGTTTCGCCATCAATTTCGGCGGGCTGCTGGAGCGCTGGACGGGCGGCAAGATCAAGGCGACGCTGCACCGCGTGCTGGGGCAGGGCGAAGACCGCTACTCGGTGCCGTTCTTCTTCGAACCGCGCCCGAGCACGGAAATCGCGCCGCTGCCTCTCGACGGGATCAAGCCGTTCCAGCCGTTTCTTTACGGCGACCACCTCTGGGCCGTGGCGACGAAATTCCCCGAGAATCTGGGGCTTGG
>SCRB01001040.1 GCA_004299545.1 Rhizobiaceae bacterium | reverse complement strand
GGAGAAGGACATCGAGGTCTTGCTCGATGACGGTGTGCTGACGCTGAAGGGCGAGAAGCGCTCCGAGACAGAGGACAAGGACAAGCAGTTCTCCGAGCGCTTCTATGGCCGTTTCGAGCGCCGCATCCCGCTCGGCTACGAGATCAAGGACGACAATGTCGACGCCCGCTTCCAGAACGGCGTGCTGACGGTGACCTTGCCCAAGAGCGAGAAGGCGCAGTCGCAGGTCAAGCGCATCGCCATCAAGAGTTGACGCATGGCAGGCGCCGGCGGCGGCCATCTGGCCGCCGTCGGCTGCATCCTTCGCCAGAGAGGGAGGGATGAACAATGGAGACGACGAGACAGATCAACAGATCAACTGGAAATTCAATTCCGCGGGAGTTGCCGACGAACGACAGCCGGCACAAGCCCCTTTCGATGGGGCGCTCGGTCTTCCCGGATGACGCGGTTGCGCGCATCTACAAGCCGTCCCGCGCGGTGACGACCTCCGGTATGGCCCGCACGAAGGGCTGGCGGCTGGTCTTCAAGCGGCGCACCGCGCCCTTCATCGAGCCGTTGATGGGCTATACAGGCGGCGACGATACGCTGACCCAGGTCGAGCTGAGCTTCCCGACCTTGCAATCGGCCATCCGCTATGCCGAGCGGCAGGGCCTGGCCCATGTCATCCAGATACCAGCCGGGCAGACAGGCAATGGCCGCAGCCAGCGCGTCGATGAGAAGCCTGCGCCGGCCGCAAGCTCGACACACGCCTTTTCCGACGCGACGCTCGACCGGCTGGGGATCGGCTCCCTTCAGGAGAGCTACGGGCGCGCCCTCGACGGCGCTGCGAACCGCAACGACCCCTCCGGTCCGGAATGCTGGTCGTCGCCTATGGGCGTGGTCCGCGATCCGACGCTGACACTGAGGGCGAAGCGCTCGATCCTGATGAACTGGGCCTGGACCGAGTACCTGATCGACCAGGCGACCAACGAAGGCATGCCCGAGAACGACCGGCCCTCGCGCCTCGACGAGGTCGAGCAGGCGCTGCTCGCGCTCGAACGTAAGGTCGCGACCGAACGGGATGTTCCAGGCACGCGAAAGGCAGCATGAGGTGCAGCGATGGACCCGCATGTCGTTTTCGATTGCCAGAAGGTTCTGCCGAACCGGTTCGCGCTGACGCTTGCCGCGGCCGCGCGCAGCCGGGCGCTCGCCCGCGGCGCCGAGCCGCAGCGGGCGTGTTGGGCGAGCGAGAACTCAAACCTTTCTGTCAAGAGCGGGTGGAAGGCGATCTCTGTCTCCCCCCGATCCGGGTTTCCGGCTTTGCGATGGCGGCTCGGCGAGCGCCGCCGCCGCACCCATCTCCCGTTCGCGGGAGATGGTTCATGATGACGCAGCCAAACCGACAAGGAGCAATGAACATGCTGAAGTCGGTAATCGCGGGCGGCAAACGCGCCTCGAAAGGTGCCGGTGAACTCCCTGGCGACGAGGACGCGCCGGCCATCTCGAGAAATGTTGAACCGCATTCTTGAAGCTCCAAAAACCCTGACTAATATTTTTGGCGTTCGCTGCCGGCAACGGCGTGGCTCGCTTCACTTGCAACAACCAGACTATGAGAAACTGGAGGAAGTGATGAATGGTACGTTCGACAGTCCCGTCTACGTGAGGGACGGCTTTATCACCGTCCAGATCGGCGGAATCCCTCAGGCTTTGGCCTTCCTGGTCAAATGGCCGACGAATAGACGAGGGGTCGTTTACGATTGCGTGCGATGGGGCATGATCGCCGCGATGCAGGGCCTTCTCTCTATAGAGACGGCTCGAAATGCCTTTGAGGGATGGGCGAGAGCCCATCGTGTTCTCGTTCAGAATCAGGCTGAAAATCACAAAGGCGATGATGGACGTAGACTTACCATGGCAGCATGAAATAGCGGAAGGATTCGCCATCATGCTGCGCCTTTCCGGTCGCTGTCGTCGCGATCGACAGGCATCCACTCCGATCCGATCTGGATGCACTGGTGTTGGATGAGCCGCTTGAAGTCGTCGGAGTGGTCGAGAACCTGAGCGGGTGCCGCCCTAACCGTAGGCTGCTGGCGACGGCGACCGGCAGATGGTGCTGACGCCCTCACGCAATCAGTCTGGCGAACGTGATGTATCGGGAGGCATCACAAAGGCCGGAGATGTCAACCTGCGTCGCGCGCTTTGTCAGGCCGCGACCGTCATGATGAACCGGGGGCGCTCGACATGGCTCAGAACTTGAGCAGCACAGATAGCAAGCCGCCGCGGTCGCAAACGCGCCATGGTGGCGCTTGCTCGGTGCATCAGAGTGATCCTTCACGGAATTTGGGTCGATGGGACCGTCTTCCAGGCAGAGGCACCGATCAACCCGCAAGGAATTTAACAAATTGAACCTCGCAAAGTTGCCTGCTTAACTGCAGGCCTTCCTCAGCGCCTTCGAGACCGGAAGCGAGGCCCGCAGCGGCATCGGTGCCTGGTTCGACTATTATAATCGGCGACGCCCGCACTCGACCTTCGGCGGCAGGACACCTGAGGAGGTCTATGCTACGGCGGAAATGACGGAGCAGTTGGCGGCGTAGAAACAAACCCGATCCACCTTAGCCAAGCCGTCAAACTGTCTCAGCAGGCGGGTCCATC
>SCRB01001039.1 GCA_004299545.1 Rhizobiaceae bacterium | reverse complement strand
CCGAACCGCTCCCTCACGGCGTCGGCGAAGCCCCCGACCGCCTTTTCGTCGAGCACCGAAAGCGCTTCGGCAAAGACCTTGTCCTCGCCGAAATCGCGCGCCATCATCTGGGCGACGTCGTCGAGACGGCCAGCCGTGCGGGCACAGAAGGCGACCCTGGCACCGGAGGCGAGAAGCGTGCGCACGCATTCGAGCCCGATGCCCGACGAGCCGCCGGTGACGACTGCAACGCGGCCCTCATAGCCGTAATTGCTCATGCCGCGCCTCCGTTGTTGCGCGGCTCGGGCCCACGCAATTCGGGAAACCCCGGATCGGGGCGACCCTGCATGACGGCACGCTGCGCCGGCGTCGGCGGACCGGCGGTCATCCATCGGTCCATTGCCTCGGGATCGGTACGCGGCCAGACCTTGGCTTTGTGGGTCGCCTCATCGATCTGCTGGAGTTCGGAGGTGAACTCGATGACGAAGCCGGACGGCGAGACGAAATAGGCGAAGGGGTTGTTGCCCGGCCCGTGGCGTCCGGGTCCCCAGGTGGGCACGTGGCCCTTCTGCTTCATGCGGCCGATGCCGCGCATGAACTCGTCAAGCGTCGGCATCTCGAAGGCGACATGATTGACGCTGGCATAGTTGCCGCGCACCAACGCGATCGAATGATGATCGGAATTGCAGCGCAGGAACACCATCTGGTCGGCCGAGTAATCGGAAGCGCGGAAGCCGAGGACCGTCTCATAGAAGGTCTGCACGCCCTCCATGTCGGGCGTGTTCAGCACCACATGGCTGACCTTGCGCGGCTTCGCCCAGTCGGGTTTCCCGTCGAGTTCCCGCGCTTGCGTGCGGAAGCGCAGGCGGCGGTTGTCGGGGTCGAGCATCTCGAAGCCGAAGCCGCCGGCAAAATCGTCGAACGGCGCCGGTTCGCCAATGACGCAGGCGCCCTTTGCCTTCACCTGCTGGTAGAGCGCTTCCATCGAAGCGCGGTCGGGCATGGCGAAATGGACATAGTCGATGCCGAAGAGCGGCCCGTCCTTCAGCCCGTAGAGGAAGGGCTCGCTGCCGGTCCCTCGCAGCAGGGCCACGTCTTCTTCCTGATGCGCGAGGCTCAGCCCCCACATATCCTCGTAGAAGCCCAGAGTCTGGGTTAGGCCCGGGCCGCGCATCATGATGCCGCGCAAGCTGCCGACACGGACAAGATCGGTCATCGGTCGTTCTCCATCGCTCTCAACAGGCGGTTTCCGCGAGCGCTTCGAGCGCGGCGGCAAAGGCGGCGGGCGTCTGCAGGTAGATCGCATGGCCGGCACAGGGCACGATCGTGAGCGTGCCGCGCGCCTCGTCCCTGAGCGCGGCATGGACGCGGCGCGCGCCGTCCGGCGGCGTCACCACATCCTCGGCGCCGACGATCACGTCGGTCGGCACGAAAAGCCGCGCCGCGTCGTCGAGCAGCCTGCCTGACGCCAGCATCCTTGCCGCGGCGTCATAGCCGGGACTGTTGACCTGGCTCATGCCTTCGCGCACGCGCGCCACAAGCCCGGGATTGTCCTCGGGCCGGTAGATCAGCCGTGCGGCGCGTGCGGCGGCGAAGGCGGGCGCGCCGAGACGATGTAAATCGTCGATCCGCGCCTGCGCAGTCGGACTGAGCGACCCGCGGCTCATCCCGTGGCCAAGCGCCGGCGAAGCCAGAAGCAGCCGCGCCACCCGGTCGCGATGCGCCGCGGCATAGGCGGCGCCGATCAGCGTGCCAAGCGAATGCCCCGCCAGAAGCACGCGGTCGAGCTTCAGCGCCATGACCAGCCGGTGCAGCGCCCCGGCATAGTCGAAGGCGAGCGGCCAGTCGGACGGCAGCGGTTCGGAGCGGCCGTATCCCGGCGCGTTCCATGCGATGACGCGCCAATCGCCGGACAGTTCGTCAAAGAGCGGCTGGAACGAAGTCGCGTTCGACCCGATGCCGTGCAGGAGCATCAGCACAGGCCCGCCCGGCGCGCCCGGACGCTCCAGATACTCGATGCCTTCAACGAGATGTGTTTGCAAAGTCATTCTGTGCCTCAGTTGAAGACGAAACCGTTGTTGACGGGCAGGACCTGCCCCGTCAGGGTGAGCGCGCCCTCGCTCAGAAGGAAAGCCACGACATCGGTGATCTCTCCCGGCGCCTGCGGGCCGGGCACCGCGCGCCCTTCCGCATAGAGCCGATGCCGCGCCTCGGGAACGTAATCGGTGGATTGCGTGGTCAATATGCCAGGCGCGACGGCCGTGACCCCGATACGGTCTGGTCCGAACTCGCGCGCCAGCGAGCGGGTCATGGCCATCACCGCTCCCTTCGAGGCGACATAGGACAAAAGCCTCGGCGCGCCCCAAAGCGCCGTGTCGGACGCAATGTTCACCACTCGGCCCGAACCGGAGGCCCGCAACAGCGGTGCAACCGCTTTCGTCATCAGCCAGGTTCCGCGCACATTGACGCGCATCACCAGATCCCAGCTGTCGATCGCCATATCCTCGAAGCCGATCCCGCCGATCCCGGTGGCGATGGCCCCATTATTGACGAGGCCATGTAGCCTGCCGCCGCTCCGTTCCTTCACCGCCTTGCCCAGCGCCGCTACCGATTCCGGATCGCCGAGATCGACGGGGAAAAAACCCGCTTCGAGCGCGGCGGCCGTCTTGCGTCCTTCCTCCTCAGCAATGTCGGCGAGGATCAGCCGTGCGCCATAGCTCGCAAGGCTGCGGGCGATTTCGGCGCCCAGGCCCCGCGCGGCGCCGGTCAGCAGAATGGTGCGGCCTTTCAGCATCACGCCGCA
>SCRB01001038.1 GCA_004299545.1 Rhizobiaceae bacterium | reverse complement strand
CAACGACCCAGAAGATGTTGCCGGCGTACTCGCCGGCTGTCGAGCGCGCGAAGCCCACCGGCAGGAAGCCGGCGACCGTTACGAGGGTTCCCGACAGCATCGGCGCCGCGGTGTGGCTCCAAGCATGAGCCGCAGCCTTGATGCGATCCATGCCCTCTTCCATTTTCACCACCATCACCTCGATGGCGATAATGGCGTCGTCCACGAGAAGGCCAAGCGCCAGAATGAGGGCGCCAAGTGTGATGCGGTCGAAGAACCGACCGGTTTCCAACATGATGAGGAATACGACGGCAAGTGTCAGAGGAACAGCCGCCGCCACGACGATGCCAACGCGCCAGCCCATGCTGAGGAGGCTGATCAGCAGAACCACGCTGAGGGCCATGGCGAATTTCAGCATGAATTCGTTGACCGCCGAGGAGATGTTGACGGCCTGATCGGTCACCTTGTCAAGGGTCATCCCGAGCGGCAGCGTCCGTGCGACGGCCGCAGTTCTGGCCTCCAGCGCCTTGCCGAGTGTGAGACCATTCCAGCCCTCCTGCATCACCACCGAGAGCACGATGGCGGGCTCACCCTGGCTTCGGATGAGGTAGGTGGGAGGATCCTCGTAACCGCGGCGTACATCGGCGATGTCGGAGAGCTTCAGCATCCGCCCCGCAGCCGCGATCGGCGTGTTGGCGATCGCCTGGACACTGCCATAAGCGCCGTTGACCCGGATGAAGACCTGTGGACCCCGGGTGTCGATAGAGCCTGCTGGCATCACGGTATTCTGTCGCTGCAAGGCGGCGACGATGTCCTGTGCCGACACGCCGAGCGTTGCCAGTTTGGCATAGGAAAAATCGACGAATATCTGTTCGGGGCGCTCGCCGAGAATGCTGATTTTCTTGACCCCTGGTACGTGAAGGAGGTCCTGGCGGATCAACTCAGCCTTCCTGGCGAGTTCACGCATCGGCATGCCTTTTGCCTTGAGCGCATAGAGGGCAAAGCTGACGTCCGAATATTCGTCGTTGACGAAGGTGCCAAGTACGCCAGACGGCAAGTTGCGGGCCTCATCCCCGAGTTTCTTGCGTGCCTGGTAAAATTCCTCCTGCACGACGGACGGCGGTGTGCTGTCCTTCAGCGTGACCGTCATATACGCGTAGCCAGGCCGCGTGGTGGTCTCGACACGGTCGTACCAGGTCAGCTCCTGAAGCCGCTTCTCCAACGGTTCGGCGACGAGGTCCTGCATCTCGCGCGCCGTCGCGCCCGGCCACGCCGTCGTCACCGTCAGGGTCTTGATGGTGAAATTGGGATCCTCCGCACGTCCGAGCATGACGAAGGCATAAGCGCCAGCGGCTGCTAGCAGCAGGATGAAAAACAGCGTGACGGCCCGTTCGCGAACAGCAACCGCGGAAAGGTTGAGGTTCATCAGTTATTCTCGCGGTCAGACGCGGGCGTGACGCGTTCGCCCGGATACAGCAGATGAGCGCCAAGCGAAACGACCGGGACACCGGGATTCAGGCCGGAGATCACCGCGCTTTCGCTGGTCATGCGAACCAGCGTGATAGGCTGAAGGTTTACAGTCGAAGTGGCGCTGTCTAACACCCAGACGCCTGTCTTCCGGCCGTCATCGAGTATGGCTCCCAACGGCACCTGGACCTCCCGCTGGGTTGCTTGGCTTTCGAGACTAATAGTTACCGTCGCGCCGAGTGGTGCTCTCGCGGCCTCGCCGTCGAGCACATAGCGGGCCTCGTAGGTGCGGGTCTGCGGATCGGCAGAATCCGATAATTGCCGTAGATGTGCCGCGTAGCGGCGTCCGTCGCTCCCATACACACTTGCCTCGGCCATCGATCCGATCGCCGGGCGGATCGTTTCCGGTAGCGAAACGATCGCTTCGCGCGGTCCGGCATGAGCAAGCTCCACGACCGTCTGGCCAGATGAAACGACCTGCCCCGGCTCACCCATCGTCTTCACAACGGTGCCGTCGGCGTCGGCCGTCAGGATGGAATAGCCTGTCTCATTCTCGGCGACCCGCGCTTCCGCTTCGGCGGCGGCGAGTTGCGCCTCGGCCGTATCCAAAGCCGCCTTCGCCTGCTCATAGCGTTGCCGGGGAACCCATCCGCCTTTTAACAAACTGGCGTATCGCTCTTCATCGGGTTTTGCCTGCACGACGGTCGCACGCGCGGCGGCAACGGCGTTGCGCTTTGCCGTAAGCGCAAGGCGAAGGTCAGCGGCGTCAATCCGCATCAGCGGCTGCCCCGCTTTGACTTGCTGACCAACATCCACCAGCCGTTCGACGATCTTGCCGGGAACGCGAAAGCCGAGATTACTCTCAACCCTCGCCCCGATCGTTCCCGTGAAGCTGCGCTCGGATCCACTGACCCGCATTGCGGTGGCCATGCTGACGATTGGCGGTTCCTGCCTGGGGTCGTTCACCTGAGGGGTATCCTGCGCGGGAATGGCGAAGGCGGCGAATGCCACCGCCCCCGACACTGCAGTCAGGATCACGCCCAGCACAATTGCGGGTCTCTTGTTCACCGTCGTCGCCTCGCAATATTTACATCGACCCCGCAGGGACGAGCCCACGACCAGCGGCCTTCAGGTTGTCGTCAGCACTGGGGGTCTCGGTCGAGACCATCACGTTCTCGCCAGACCTTGAGAATGCGTAGAGCGTGTCCTGATAGCCCGGCATGGAGAAGGCCACGGAGTCACCAGCGGCGAGGCCCATGACGACGCGCTGTGAATCGTCCCCGCCTTTCGGCGCGAAAGTGGCGGTGACTTCCAGGAGACCACCGTCGACCGGAACGTAATAAGCCACCATGTCGAGGCGTCCCTCATGCAGGCTGCCGGCTTCGATGGGGTGTCCGATGATGGCTTCCTCGGCCAGGGCAGGCGTTACCATAAACGGCGCGCATAGAAGCGATACACTCAGGATTTTGCGGTTCATCTCGTGTCTCCTTTTTAGATTGTGACTGAATTCTATATCATATAGATGTCGTATGCAATCTAAAAAAGGAGCGGCGCACCTTGCCCGCGAAAACCGATCAACGTCGCGAGCCGCCTGCTGCGGCTAAGCCACCGTGGCAGGGAGCAACCACTTGGGCCTGCGATTATCTCCCAGATGCCATCTTGATAGATTGCATTCGACCTCTATATTGAGGTATAGATTTTGTACGCAATCTAATTTCGGAGGTCGGCAATGCGCGTGAGCCGCATTCAGGCAGAGCAAAACAGGCAAACCGTGATCGACGTCGCCAGTCGCCTTTTCCGGGAGAACGGCTTTGACGGCATCGGGCTCAAGGATCTGATGAAGGGGGCCGGGCTGACCCAAGGCGCTTTTTACAAGCAGTTCGCGTCAAAGGAGGACTTGGCGGCACAAGCGTCCAGGCGGGCGATGGAGCGCGCCTTCGACCGCTTTTCAGCCGCGGGCGCGGCAAATCCCGACGATCCCCTTGGCGCGGCGATCGCGCTCTACCTCAGCACGGAACATCGCGATGAGCGGATGGACGGCT
>SCRB01001037.1 GCA_004299545.1 Rhizobiaceae bacterium | reverse complement strand
AAACCGCCGGCCGCAATGGCATAAACGCGTGGGATGAACGTCTTCCTGTTCGCGACAATTCGCCGGGCGCCCCGTTTAAAGCCTTTCCTCCCCGGATGGAATAGTTGCAGCGAACAATTGCGGGCAATTGCGATCTGGGCGCGACCTTCGTCTTTCCAATGGCCCCCGCTCGTGTTACCAGCCGGTGCCATCCTGAAAGGAAACAGACGATCAGGTGCGGTCCGTGAACCGGAGCCGCGCCGGTTGTATTTAATCGCAACGACGGCCCGAGGGAACGACAATGGCACGCATCATCGAATCCGCTACCGGTGCAGAGGCGCTCACCTTCGATGATGTGCTGTTGCAGCCAGGCCACTCCGAGGTCATGCCGGGCCAGACCGACATCCGGACCCGTATCGCGGGGGACATCGATCTCAACGTTCCGATCCTTTCGGCCGCCATGGACACGGTGACGGAGGCGCGCCTCGCCATCGCCATGGCGCAAGCGGGCGCGATCGGCGTCATCCACCGCAATTTCACGCCCGCCGAGCAGGCCGAGCAGGTCCGCCAGGTGAAGAAGTTCGAATCGGGCATGGTGGTGAATCCGGTGACGATCGGCCCGGATGCGACGCTGGCCGATGCGCTCGCGCTGATGCGGCTGCATGGCATTTCCGGCATTCCGGTGATCGAGAACGGTGGCGCAGGCGGGCACAAGAGCGGTCGTCTGGTCGGCATCCTGACCAATCGCGATGTGCGCTTCGCCTCCGACCCGGATCAGAAGGTCTACGAACTGATGACGCGTGAGAACCTTATCACCGTCAAGGAGAACGTCGACCATGACGAAGCCAAGCGCCTGCTTCACAAGCACCGCATCGAAAAGCTTGTGGTGGTGGATGGCAAGGGCAATTGCGTCGGGCTGATAACGGTCAAGGATATCGAGAAATCGCAGTTGAACCCCAATGCGACAAAGGATGCGCAGGGACGGTTGCGCGTCGCGGCCGCCACAACCGTTGGCGAGGATGGGTTCGAGCGCGCCGAGAGGCTGATCGATGCCGGTGTCGATCTCCTCGTGATCGATACCGCGCACGGCCATTCGCAACGCGTGCTGGATGCGGTGGCGCGGGCGAAGAAACTGTCCAATTCCGTGCGCATCATCGCCGGCAATGTCGCGACCGCTGAGGGGACGGAGGCGCTGATCGATGCAGGCGCGGATTGCATCAAGATCGGCATCGGACCGGGCTCCATCTGCACCACGCGCATCGTCGCCGGCGTCGGCGTGCCGCAACTGTCGGCCGTCATGGCCGCCGCCGAAGCCGCCGACAAGGCCGGCGTCACCGTCATCGCCGACGGCGGCATCAAATATTCCGGCGACCTTGCGAAAGCGCTCGCCGCCGGTGCCGCCGCCGCGATGATCGGGTCGTTGCTTGCCGGCACCGACGAAAGCCCGGGCGAGGTCTATCTGCATCAGGGGCGCTCCTTCAAGGCCTACAGGGGCATGGGCTCGGTGGGCGCGATGGCGCGCGGTTCGGCGGACCGCTATTTTCAGGCCGAGGTCAGGGATACGCTGAAGCTCGTTCCGGAGGGGATAGAAGGGCAGGTGCCTTACAAGGGGCCGGTGGCCGGCGTCCTGCATCAGCTTGCGGGTGGCCTGAAAGCCGCCATGGGCTATGTCGGCGCACCTGATCTGGCGGCGTTTCGCGAGCGTGCCCGCTTTGTCCGCATCTCGGGCGCGGGCTTAAGGGAAAGCCACACGCATGACGTCACCATCACGCGCGAAAGCCCGAATTATCCCGGCACGATCTGACCGCTTTGCCGCGGCCAGCCGAATCATGAAGGAACCCGGATGAATCAGACCGCGATCTTCTGGCCGCTTATCGCCCAGATCGTTCTTGTTTATCTCGTTTATGCGCTGCTCGGCCTGCGCCGCCGGAATGCGCTCCGCTCCGGTCGGGCGACATCGGATCAGTTTCGCGAAAACCGCAATGAACCGCAGGAAAGCATCTTTGCCAGCAACAATCTCAGGAACCAGTTCGAACTGCCGGTCCTGTTCTACGTCGTTGTTCTGTGCATCTATGTCACCCATGGCAATACGATCCTGACGCTGGCGCTTGCATGGCTGTTTGTCCTGTTGCGCTATCTGCATGCGCTCGTGCATGTGACATCGAACGCCATGCGGCTGCGCAGCCCGCTCTTCGCCGCCGGATATCTCGTTCTGGGCCTCCTCTGGGTCAGCTTTGCCTTGCAGATCCTCAATCTCGCCTGATCCGTTTGAGTAATGTGTAAGGAGCCGCTAATCAGGCGGTGTCCCGCGCCTTTGGCCAGGGCTATTGTGCAGGAGAACGAATGAGACTTGGCGGACGGCTGGCGGCGGCCATCGATGTGCTTGACGATATGGAGAAGCGGCACCGCCCTGTCGCCGAGGCCCTGAAGGATTGGGGCCTGTCTCATCGCTTCGCTGGTGCCGGCGACCGCGCAGCGATCGGCAACACCGTCTATGACGCGTTGCGTCGCAAACGTTCCGGCGAATGGCTCTTCGGTGCTGAAACCACGCGGGCCCGCGCCTTCGCAGCCCTGATGAGGGAAGGGGGGCGAACGCCGGCAAGCCTCAATGCCGAATTGAAGGACGACCGCTTCGCTCCCGCATTGCTGAGCGAGCCGGAAATTGCACATCTGGAAACTTTCGCGATCGACGACGCTCCCGCCGCAGTGGTGGCGGACTGTCCCGACTGGTGCGCTCCCTTGTTCGAGCACGCTTTCGGGGCAGCGTGGGTGGAAGAATGCGCGGCGCTTGCGACGCGTCCGCCGCTTGATCTGAGGGTGAACACGTTGAAAGCAGACCGGGGCAGGGTCTTGGCGGCACTTTCGGCTTCGGATGGCCGGGCGACCGCGATCGCACCGCAAGGCATCCGCATCCCGCCGATCAAGGCCGACGGCCGCCACCCGAATGTCCAGGTCGAGCCTGCGTTCCAGAAGGGCTGGTTCGAAGTGCAGGACGAGGGATCACAGATCGTGGCAGCCCTTGCCGCCGCACGGTCGCCTGTACAGGTCCTTGATTATTGCGCCGGCGCGGGCGGCAAGACGCTGGCGCTTTCGGCGTCGCTTGGGAACCATGGCCAGATTTTCGCCTATGATTCTGACAAGACCCGCCTCGCGCCTATTTTCGACCGCCTGAGACGGTCCGGAAGCCGGAATGTCCAGATCGTGACGGATGAGGGTGCGCTCGGCACTCATCTGGATGCGATGGACCTCGTTCTGGTCGATGCACCCTGTACCGGTTCGGGAACGTGGCGGCGGCGGCCCGATGCCAAATGGCGGCTGACCGACCGGCAACTGGAGGTGCGGCGCAGGGAGCAGGCCGATATCCTCGACCATGCCGCGCGCTATGTTAGATCCGGCGGTATGCTCGCTTACGTCACCTGCTCGCTTTTCCGCGAGGAGAACAGCGACCAGGCCGAGGCTTTTTGCGAGAGGAACCCGGCATTTCGTCCCGTCGATCACCGTGCCTTTTGGGAGGCTGTTTTTCCTGGCGGCGGCAGCAAGGTCCGCATCGACCAAAAAGCAGGGATTGTGCTCACGCCGCTCAGGACGGCGACGGATGGCTTCTTCTTCGCCGCGCTTGAACGGGCGGCATGAACCGGCCAAACCGAGGCATCTCGCATGGGGAGCCACAGATGGGCCGGATGTTGCCCTTCCATGAGGAGCGTGTGATAAAAGCCCGTCTGTTCCCGCGCATGGAAAATTGCTCCATCGAGATGACCATGAAATTGAAAGCCCTTTGAAAATCAAAGGGCTGCATATGGCCTTGGAATCGCCATCCCAAGTTGGTGTTTGATGGGGCGGGAGGGATCTCGCGAGAGGAATGCGGCATGAAAACGGATCACGGTGCGGTGGTTTTCCCGCACCCGATCGAGGAAAGGGAAACTGAATGGCCACCCCCTTGGCGCCGGATCCGGAATTCGAACGGCGCGTCCGTTCAAGTTTCGCGCGACAGAAGGTCATGCGAACGATTGGCGCTGACTTGACCAGCGTTACGCCCGGCATCGTCGAGATCGAGATGCCGTTTTCCGCCGATCTGACGCAACAGCACGGCTTCCTTCATGCCGGCGTCATTTCGATTGCACTCGATTCGGCCTGTGGCTACGCAGCCTTTTCCCTGATGCCGGCGCAAGCGGCTGTGCTCACCATCGAGTTCAAGGTGAACCTGCTGGCGCCGGGCAGGGGTGAGCGCTTTCTCTTCCGTGGCGAGGTCACCAAGCCCGGCCGGACGATCCTCGTCGCGGATGGCCAGGCCTATGCCTTCAATCGCGAAGGCGAGGCAAGGCTGATCGCCACGATGACGGGCACGATGATGACGGTCGTCGGCCGTGAGGGCATCGAGCAGTGAAAACGATTCTCCCGGCCTCGCCGAACAGGATCGCGGGAAAGAACGTTCTTTTTGTCATGGCCGCGGAGGCGGAATACGGGCCGCATCTGAAGCGGCGCTTCGAGCCTTTGATAACGGGTATCGGCCCGGTCGAAGCGGGCGTGCGGCTGGCGGCTGAACTCGCCGCCGCGGCGGCGTCCGGCAACGTGCCGGATCTCGTCGTCTCGCTCGGTTCGGCCGGAAGCCGCGTCCTGGAGCAGACGGAAGTCTATCAGGTCGCCGCCGTCTCCTATCGCGACATGGATGCGAGCGCTCTAGGCTTCGAAAAGGGCGTGACGCCTTCTCCAGGCACCGTTCCCGGCGAAGGACTACCGGCCGTCATTGCCTTGCCGTTGCGCGTTCCGGGCATAGCGGAAGCGACGCTCTCCACGGGGGCCAATATCGTTTCGGGCCCGGCCTATGACGGTATCGATGCCGACATGGTCGACATGGAAACCTTTGCGGTGCTGAGGGCGTGCCAGCTTTTCGGCGTTCCCCTCATCGGCCTGCGCGGTATTTCGGACGGTGCGGCGGATCTCCGCCATATCGGCAATTGGAGGGAATATCTGCACGTCATCGACGAGAAACTGGCGACGGCGGTAGACCGGCTGAAAACGGCTCTCGCTTCGGGCGAAATCCTGCCATGATCCCGCTCATCCGCCGTGGCAGGCCGGGAGAGGAATTGGCCGTCAGCCGGCTGCTGGCCGAGACGTGGCATGACACCCATGATGCGGAACTGGGCGTCGAAGCCGTCTCGGCCGTTACGGCGAAATGGCATGCGCCGGCGCTTCTGCGCGCACAGATCGAGGATCCGTCGCGTTGCTTTCTCGTCGCGGAGGACGGAAAGGGGGCGCTGGTCGGCCATGCTCTCTCCTGGCTCGGCGAGGATGGCTGTCTCAATCTGTTGCGGCTCTACGTCCTGCCGCGGGCGCAAGGGCAAGGGCTGGGCAGCCGCCTGTTCGATACGGCGATGGCGGCATGGCCGGACGCACGGCGTTTCCGGCTGGAGGTCCGGCCGGACAACCGGCGCGCCATCCTCTTTTATGAAAGCCGCGGGTTCCGGATCGTGCAGGCAAATGGCGCGGAGGCCGGTTTTACCGATGTGCCGGCACTCGCCATGGAGCGAAGTCGCCCTTGAATCTCGATGTGACCCCGGCGCCGCAACCCATTGCACCGACTCGCACTTTTCTCTAAAGCCTCGCCATGAACAGCACCTCTCATCCCGATACCGTTCTCATCATCGATTTCGGCAGCCAGGTTACGCAACTTATCGCAAGGCGGGTGCGTGAGGCCGGTGTTTATTGCGAGATTGTACCGTTCCAGTCGGCCGCCGAGGCCTTCGAGCGGGTCAGACCCAAGGCCGTCATTCTCTCCGGCAGCCCGCATTCAACCATCGATATCGGCAGCCCGCGCGCGCCGGATGCCATCTTCGAGGCAGCTATCCCGATCCTCGGCATCTGCTATGGCGAGCAGGTCATCTGCGGCCAGCTTGGCGGCAAGGTGGAGGCAGGCCACGAACGCGAATACGGCCGTGCCTTCCTCGACATCAAGGAAGACTCGGCGCTGTTCGAAGGCGTTTGGGCGAAAGGCACGCGCCATCAGGTCTGGATGAGCCATGGCGATCGGGTAACGGCGCTGCCGCCGGGATTTCGCGTCATCGGCACCTCGACAGGCGCGCCGTTTGCGGCGATCGCCGACGAGAAGCGGAAAATTTTCGCCGTGCAATTCCATCCCGAGGTTGTCCATACGCCCGACGGCGCCCGGCTGCTGCACAATTTCGTCCGCCACATCGCCGGTCTGCGCTCCGACTGGACCATGGCCTCCTACCGTGGCCAGGCGGTGGAGGCGATCAGGAAGCAGGTCGGCAGGGGCAAGGTGATCTGCGCGCTGTCGGGCGGCGTCGACTCCTCCGTCGCAGCGCTCCTGATCCACGAAGCGATCGGCGACCAGCTCACATGCATCCTCGTCGACCATGGACTCATGCGCAGAAACGAGGCGGCCGACGTTGTGGCGATGTTCCGCCAGCACTACAACCTGCCGCTGATCCTGGTCGATGCCTCCGATCGCTTCATATCGGCGCTCGAGGGCGAGACCGATCCCGAGAAGAAGCGCAAGACCATCGGCCGGCTGTTCATCGAGGTCTTCGAGGAGGAGGCGAAGAAACTTGCCAAGGGAGAAAAGCCCGCGGATTTCCTCGCCCAGGGAACGCTTTATCCCGACGTGATCGAGAGCGTTTCCTTCACCGGCGCGACCTCTTCCACCATCAAATCGCATCACAATGTCGGCGGCCTGCCCGAGCGCATGAACATGACGCTTGTCGAGCCGCTGCGCGAGCTTTTCAAGGACGAGGTGAGGGCGCTCGGCAGGGAACTCGGCTTGCCGGAAAGTTTTATTGGCCGCCATCCCTTCCCGGGTCCGGGACTGGCGATCCGTTGCCCTGGCGGCGTGACGCGCGACAAGATCGAAATCCTGCGCGAGGCCGACGCCATCTATCTGGACGAGATCCGCAAGGCCGGGCTCTATGACGCCATCTGGCAGGCCTTCGCGGTTCTTCTGCCGGTGCAAACGGTGGGCGTCATGGGTGACGGCCGGACCTATGATTTTGTTCTGGCGTTGCGCGCCGTCACCTCGGTCGATGGCATGACGGCGGACTTTTACCACTACGACATGGATTTCCTCAGTCGCACCGCCACCCGCATCATCAACGAGGTCAAAGGCATCAACCGCGTCGTTTATGACGTGACATCAAAGCCGCCCGGCACCATAGAGTGGGAATGAACTAGGGTGGTTTCAGACCATCCCGTGCCGTCCCAGGAATCGCACGAACACTCTGACTGATAAGGATTATTTTTCTCACCCCGTATCACTGCATGTCACCCCAGCCCGGCCACTTTGTTGGTAGCGATGTTGGTATGGCGCAGGATGGTCGAGAAACGGGCTTTCGCTACCAACAAACCCTTTGTTGGTATCCGTTCGCCCCCGACCGGATGCAGATTTATGGGCGATCTAACTGATAAAGAACTGAAAAATCTCAAGCCGAGGGCCAAGCTCTACAAGGCGACGGACCGCGACGGGATGCACGCCGCTGTCACGCCGACCGGGGTCATTTCGTTCCGGTATCAGTACCGGGTGAACGGGCGGCAGGAGGTCTTGACCATCGGCCGTTATAGCGCCGAGTCGGCGCGGTCGCTGACGCGAGCGCCCGACGCGCTGGAATACGGAATGGATGTGTCGCTTGCTGAGGCGAGGATGCTGCTGGGGCGCGCCAGGCGTCAGGTCGAGCGGGGGGAGTCGCCGTCGAAGGCCAAGGTGGAGAAGCGCACCGCGTTAGCCGAGGCCTTCACCTTCGGCGGTTGGGCGGAAGCGTATTTCAAGCACAAGGCCGATCCCAAGTCAGGGGCCGAAAGACTCGCCGACAGCACCCTGGCGATGCGCCGGTCCGTCTATGATCGCGCCATCGCGGGAAGCTTGTCGAAGCTAAAGTTGGAGGAGGTGACGCCGCAGCGCCTCAAGCGTCTGTGCGACGAGGTCAAGGAGAAGCGCGGGCCCGCCGTCGCCGTGCATGTCCGCGAGGTCGTATTGCTGGTGTTTCGCCACGCCCAGGGATGCGGGCTGGATGTGAGCAATCCAGCCGAGTCGATACGCACCAGCGCCATCGCCACGTTCGAGCCGCGCGAGCGCGCCCTGTCGCCGTCCGAAGTTCGCGCGGTCCTCACGGCGTTGGATCACGTGGCGGCGGCGCCTACGCTGCGCTCAGCGGTGAGGTTTGTCCTGCTGACCGGCGTCCGAAAATCGGAGTTCATCGACGCCACCTGGAAGGAAATTGACTTCGCCGCCGCTCGCTGGACGATCCCGGCCGAGCGAATGAAGGCTGGCAAGGCGCATGTCGTCCCGCTCAGCGATCAGGCGCTCGACATTCTGACGCCGAACATGG
>SCRB01001036.1 GCA_004299545.1 Rhizobiaceae bacterium | reverse complement strand
CCGCCATGATCGGCACTTCGTCGTCGAACTTGCTCCGCAGGGGCTTTTCCGGCACCGCAAGGATCAAGACGAAGGTGATGACGGAGAGCACCGCCGATGTCAGGAACACCATCGCGAACGGCGTCGCGGGATGCGTTCCCGCAGGCAGTTGCGCCGCCTCGCCGGCAAGCGGCAATCCGTAGCTCAGCGCCACCGTTCCAAGTAGCGCCACGCCGAGCGCGCCTCCGAGCGACCGCAAGAAGGTGAGCACACCGGTCGCGACGCCGAGATTGGCACGTGTCACGGCATTCTGGATGGAGACGGTCATCACCGGGAAGACGGCGCCCATCCCGATGCCGGCAAGCGTGGTCAGCACCTCCACCCCCGCCAAGGAGACCCTGTCCGCCGCGAAGCCGAGGATCGCGAGGCTGCCGACGCAGAGCATCGAGCCAAAAACGGCGATGCGCCTGTAATGGATGAACTGCGGGATGATCTTGCCGCTCGTCATGGCGCCCGCCACGGTGCCGAGGAGCAGGCCGAGCAGCGCCGTTCCGGATTCGCTGGCGGAAAGGCCAAGCGCGGATTGCAGATAGATCGGCAGGTAGACCGCCATGCCGACATTGACGGCCTGAGCGAAGAACATCGTCACCGTACCGGCGAGGATCACCTTGTTGCGCAAGATATCCACCGTGACGAGCGGTTCGCGGGCCGTAAGCACCCGCGCCGCGAAGCCGCACCACAAAAACGCGGAGCACGCGAGCAGGCCGAGGATTTCAGGCGACCCCCAGGGATAAGTGCTGCCGGCCCAGTTGAGCGCCAGAAGAAGCAGGGAGGTCGCCAGGACGAGAAGGAGCGCTCCCCAGCCGTCGATCCCGTGCTGCTTGTTGGGGATCGTGAGCTTCTTCAGCGGATTGTTGATGATGACCATCGCCAGGGCGCCGAGCGGGAAGTTGATCCAGAAGATGAGCGACCAATGGAGGTGCTGCGCGAAATAGCCGCCGAGAAGCGGCCCGGCGACGCTTGCGACGGCCCATGTGCCGGAGATCCACGCGGCATAGCGCGCCCGCTCGCGCGGTGGAACGAGATCGCCGATCACGGTCTGGGTCAGTGCGAACAGACCGCCTCCGCCAATGCCCTGGATGGCGCGGCCGGCGATGAGAACGAACATGCTCGGCGCGATGGCGCTGACGAGGGAGCCGGCGAGGAAGATGAGGATCGCGGCATAAAGCGTGATGCGGCGTCCATGCACGTCGGAGATCTTGCCGTAGAGCGGGGCCATGGCCGTCGCGGTCAAGAGATAGCCGGTGACGATCCATGGCAGGTATTGGGCATTGCCCAGGGTTTCGCCGATGGTCGGCATGGCGGGCGCGACGATCGCCTGGTCGAGCGCCGCGAGCAGCATGGAAATGAGGACGCCGGCGATGATGGCGTTCTTCTCGCCCTCCGAAAGGGGCGGTTCCTCCGTTCCCGTCGCCGAAGCCCCTGTCGCTGCCTGATCCATGCCGCTTCCCGCGCTTCCCTCGATCGTCTCCGGGCGGGCGGGTCTGCATGGCGTGTTGCAGGATGGATGCCCGGCCGAAGGACATTTATCGGTTCAGGCTGTGGATCGCGTCACCGGGACGGATTCCGAATCCCGCGCGGGGACCGCCGGACTACCAACCGGCAAGCGTTTCCTCAAACAGCGGGGCGCTGATTAGCACCGGGCCTCCGGTATGTCGAGGCGGCGTGCGAAAACGGCCGGTCACAACGGGATGTTGTCGTGCTTCTTCCAGGGATTGCCGAGGTCCTTGTTGCGCAGCATACGAAGCGCTCGCGCCACGCGCCGCCTGGTCGAATGCGGCATGATGACCTCGTCTATATAGCCGCGCTCCGCCGCGACGAAGGGCGAGAGGAAACGATCCTCATAGGCCTTGGTGTGAGCCGCGATCTTTTCCGGCTCCTTGATGTCCTTGCGGTAGATGATCTCGACGGCGCCCTTGGCGCCCATCACGGCGATCTGCGCCGAGGGCCAGGCATAGTTGATGTCGCCTCTGAGATGTTTCGACGCCATGACGTCGTAGGCGCCGCCGAAGGCCTTGCGCGTGATGACGGTGATCTTCGGCACGGTCGCTTCGGCATAGGCGAACAGGAGCTTGGCCCCGTGCTTAATCAGCCCGCCATATTCCTGCGCCGTGCCGGGCAGGAAGCCCGGCACGTCGACGAAGGTGACGATCGGGATCGAGAAGCAGTCGCAGAAGCGCACGAAACGCGCCGCCTTGCGGGAAGCGTCGCTGTCGAGCACGCCGGCGAGCACCATCGGCTGGTTGGCGACGAAGCCGACCGTGCGGCCTTCGACCCGCCCGAAGCCAGTGACGATGTTCCGGGCGAAGGCCGCCTGGATTTCGAAGAAATCCCCTTCGTCGACGGTCTTCAGGATCAGTTCCTTGATGTCGTAGGGTTTGTTGGCGTTGTCGGGGACGAGCCGGTCGAGCGAGGGATCGTTTTCCGTGACGGGCTGATAGGCTTCGATCTCGGGAATTTCGCCGGTGTTCGATTGCGGCAGTAAATCGACCAGCCGGCGCATCTGAAGGAGTGCCTCGACGTCGTTGTCGTAGGCGCCGTCGGCGATGGAGGATTTCGTGGTGTGGACCGACGCGCCGCCGAGTTCCTCCGACGTGACCGTCTCGTTGGTAACGGTCTTCACCACGTCCGGGCCGGTCACGAACATATAGGAGGTGTCGCGCACCATGAAGATGAAGTCGGTCATGGCCGGCGAATAGACGTCACCGCCGGCACACGGCCCCATGATGACGGAAATCTGCGGGATGACGCCCGAGGCGAGCACGTTGCGCTGGAAGATCTCGGCATAGCCGCCGAGCGCCGCCACGCCTTCCTGGATGCGGGCGCCGCCGGCATCGTAGAAGCCGATGATCGGCGCCCGGTTCTTGAGCGCCATCTCCTGCACCTTGATGACCTTCTCGGCGTGGGCTTCCGAGAGCGAGCCGCCGAAGACGGTGAAATCCTTGGCGAAGACGAAGACGGTGCGGCCGTTCGCCGTCCCCCAGCCGGTGACGACGCCGTCGCCGGCGATCTTGGTCTTCTCCATGCCGAAATCGGTGGAGCGGTGCTCGACGAACATATCGAACTCTTCGAACGAGCCTTCGTCGAGGAAGATTTCGATGCGTTCGCGCGCGGTCAGCTTGCCGCGCTTGTGCTGCGCATCGATCCGGGCCTGCCCGCCGCCCTGCCGCGCGATCTGGCGCCGCCGTTCCAGTTCGACGAGCACGTCCTTCATGAAATGGCCCTCCACGCGGTTTTCACGGCTCTGTTACCACGCGCGGAGGGGAGCGCAAGCCCGCCTTTCCTACCAGACGCCGGTGTTGGGCATCGACTTCCACGGCTCCGCCGGCTCCAGGGGATCGCCTTCCTGCAGGAGTTCGATGGAAATATTGTCGGGCGAGCGGACGAAGGCCATGTGCCCGTCGCGCGGCGGCCGGTTGATGGTGACGCCGGCATCCATCAGCCGCTGGCAGGTTTTGTGGATATTGTCCACCTTGTAGGCGAGATGGCCGAAATTGCGGCCGCCCGTATAGGTCTCGGGATCCCAGTTGTAGGTCAGTTCCACCTCGGGCGCGCGTTCCGCTCTGGCACGGTCGAGGTCCTTGGGCGCTGCGAGGAAAATCAGCGTGAAGCGGCCCTTTTCGTTCTCAAGTCGGCGCGTCTCGACCAGTCCCAGCTTGTTGCAGAAGAAATCGAGCGACTGCTCGATATCCGTGACGCGGATCATCGTGTGCAGGTAGCGCATGGCGTAGACCTCTTTCCTTCGGTTGATGGCGGAAGATAGGGCGAGGTTCGCACTTTCGGCAACCTGAACCTGCCAGCCGGAATCATTCGGCGGTACACATTGGGACACCCTGCGGGGTCTCACCTTGCGTCCGCCATGGCTGGAACATCGATCACGGCGCGAAAGAAACGGATTCAAACTTGTGAAAATTGCAAAAAAGCGCGTGCGACTCTTGCGCAAACCGGAAGGCCCGATGCTATCCTTGCGTTTAGAATCAATTCGCTTTCGGTCATAAGTATTCGGTCGCCATAAGTATTAAGTCAGGGAAGGTGCGTTCATATGGGGGACAAGGCCTCTGCGGGGGGGCTTGACGCAGCCAGAAGCGAGATTGCCGGCGTTGACGATGCGGGCGATTCCGCCGAGGTCGTCGAGGTTTCCGGCGCCATAAAATGGTTCGACGTCGCCAAGGGGTACGGGTTCGTCCTGCCGGACGACGCGGAAAGCAGTCTTGGCGACGTTCTTCTCCACGTCACCTGTCTTCGCCGCGATGGTTTCCAGACCGCGCTTGAGGGCGCGCGCGTCGTTTGCCTGGCGAAAAAGGGCGAACGGGGACTGCAGGCCTTCCGTATCGTTTCCATGGACA
>SCRB01001035.1 GCA_004299545.1 Rhizobiaceae bacterium | reverse complement strand
CGCGCTACCCTCCTTTACGCAGATCATCGGCGTCCCCGGCGCAACCCGCATCATCCAGGGCGGCAGCAGCCTTTTCCATGCCGAGGGCCATGACCATATCGGCCTGTCAGGCCTTGTCTTCAACGGCGCGGACCTGCCGCTCAGCGGTCGAGCGAGCGGCCTGATCGACCTTAGACGGGTTTCCCATCTTGCCATCGAGGATTGCGGCGTGGCGGGAAGCGGCAAGCACGGCATAGCACTTGAGGGCAGCAGCGGACGGATAACCCATTCGGAGATTTCGAAAGCCGCCGACGCCGGCATCCATTCCGTCAATGGCGCGGGGATCGACATCACCGGCAACCATGTCAGCGATTGCGGCAATGGCGGCATTCTCGTCTGGCGTGGTAAACAGGGCGACGACCGGACGATCGTCAGCGGAAACCGCATCGAACTCATCCGCGCCGATGCCGGCGGCACCGGGCAGAACGGCAACGGCATCAACCCGTTTCGCGCCGACAACGTCACCGTTTCAAACAACATCGTCAGTGATTGCGCCTTTTCCGCGCTTCGCGCCAACAGTTGCGACAATGTCCAGTTTGCCGGCAATACCTGCCTGCACTCCGGCGAAACAGCGATATATGCCGAATTCTCCTCTGAAGGCGCCGTCGTCAACGCCAATATCGTCGACCACGCGGCGAACGGCATCGCCATTGTCAATTTCGACAAGGGCGGCCGTCTCGGGACCTGTACAGGAAACATCATCCGCAACCTGACGTCGACCGGGACCTACCCGGCGGAAGGCGCCGGGTTCGGCACCGGCATCAGCGTAGAGGCCGATTGCACCGCCTCCGACAATGTCATCGAAGGCGCGCCGCTTTTCGGCTTGCAGATCGGCTGGGGGCCATTCATGCGCAACGTGGTTGCCAGCGGCAATGTGATCCGGGATGCCGGCGTGGGGATCGCTGTGTCGGTGGTCAAAGGCACCGGACAGGCGGTGATTGCCGGAAATACGATCGACAACGCCCGAAACGGCGCCATCCTCGGCTATCGCTGGGACAACCCGGCGGCCGGCGATCTTGGCCGAGGCGCCAAAAACCCGTTTCCCAATATAGAAATCAGCTCGAACAAGGTAAGCTGACCCGGCTGCTCCAGCGAAGGACAGCCCGAGGCTTTCGCGGCCCGAACGCCGCCTATTTGATGCGTTCGAGAATGGAGACGTAATTCGCGACCGCCGCGCCGCCCATGTTGAAGATGCCGGCCAACGTCGCACCGGGGATCTGCATGCCGCCGGCCTCGCCGGTCAGTTGCATGGAACAGAGCGCGTGCATGGATACTCCGGTCGCGCCGATCGGGTGGCCCTTCGCTTTCAGGCCGCCGGACGGATTGACCGGAAGGCGGCCGTCCTTGGCCGTCTGGCGTTCAAGTGCCACTTTCGCGCCCCCGCCGCGCGGTGCCAGCCCCATCGCCTCATATTCGATCAGTTCGGCGATGGTGAAGCAGTCATGCGTCTCGACCAGCGACAGGTCGTCGAGCGCAATCCCCGCATTCTTCAAAGCGCGGTTCCAGGCTTCCTCGCAGCCATCGAAGAGAAGGATGTCGCGCTTCGACATGGGCAGGAAGTCCTGCACATGCTCGTTGGCGCGGAACGCCACCGCGCGGCGCATGGACAGCGCCGTCTGCGTGTCGGCCAGAACGATCGCCGCGGCGCCGTCGGAGACGAGCGAGCAGTCGGTGCGCTTCAGCGGTCCGGCGACGAAGGGATTCTTGTCGCTTTCGTGCCGGCAAAAATCGTAGCCGAGGTCCTTACGCATCTGTGCATAGGGGTTCTCGACGCCATTGGCGTGGTTCTTCGCCGCGATCGTCGCCAGCGCGTCCGACTGGTCGCCGTGGCGCTGGAAATAGCCTTGAGCGATCTTGCCGAAGACACCGGCGAAGCCGGCCGGAATGTCGCCATCCTCCGGCAGATAGGAGGCCTTGAGCAAATTTTTGCCGATTTCCGGCCCCGGCGTCTTCGTCATCTGCTCAACGCCGACCACCAGCACGATGCGCGCAGCATGCGCGTCGATGGCGCGGAGCCCCTGCCGGACAGCGGCCGAGCCTGTCGCGCAGGCATTCTCGACACGGGTCGCCGGCTTGAAGCGCAGCCTGTCATCCGCCTGGAGCACGAGGCTCGCCGTAAAATCCTGCGGGGAAAACCCGCCGTTGAAATGACCGAGGACGATCTCGTCCACATCTTCCGGGCCGATGCCGGCATGGTCGAGCGCCTGGTTGGTGACGCGGACGATCATGCTCTCGACCGTCTCGTTTTCGAGCTTGCCGAAGGGCAGATGCGCCCAGCCCACGATACATCCCGTCATCACAACTTCTCCCGTTCGCCACGCGTCGGCGCGATAAAGGTTGAATAGTCCGATTAAGATGGAGTGTCGAGGCAGCGGCGTAAAGGCTCGGCCATTCTGCCAGCAGTCCGATTTTTTGTTGATTGACTAGTCAATAAAAAATAAGCTCACGAATGAAAGCGAGGTTCGGCCAGTGCCCAAAGTCGGAATGGAACCTGTGCGCCGCCGTGCGCTGATCGACGCTGCTATCTCCACTATCGGAGAACGCGGCGGGCTCGACGTCACCATGTCGCAGATCGCAGGGCGCGCCGGTGTCTCCTCGGCACTCGCCCATCATTATTTCGGCGCCAAGGACGATCTCCTGCAAGCCACGATGCGGCATCTCCTCGCCGAACTGGCCTCGGAAGCGCGCGAGGCGCTCAAAACGGCGCGGACGGCACGAGACCGGGTTTCCGCCGTCATCGCGGTCAGCTTTTCGGCCTCGCAATTCCAGCCCGAAACGGTAGGCGCCTGGCTCGCCTTCTATGTCGAGGCGCAGAAATCGCCCGCCATGCGGCGTCTCCTGCGCGTCTATGCCAGGCGGCTTCATTCCGACCTGATGAGCGGACTCAGGCATTTGCTGGCGGCGGAAGATGCCATTGTCGCCGCCGAGGGGATCGCGGCCCTGATCGACGGGCTCTATATCCGCCGCGCGCTGAAGGAAGATACGCCCGATACCGTCTCGGCGGTCCGCCTTGTCGAAGACTATCTCGAAACCAAGCTGCAATCGCGGGGAACATAACGATGCCGGCCAATATCCTCATCATCATGGTCGATCAATTGAACGGAACGCTGTTCCCCGACGGGCCGGCGGGGTTCCTGCATGTCCCGCATCTGAGGGCACTCGCCGGACGCTCGGCGCGTTTCGCCAACAATTACACCGCCTCGCCGCTTTGCGCGCCCGGCCGCGCCTCCTTCATGAGCGGACAACTGCCGTCGAGGACGGGCGTCTACGACAATGCGGCGGAGTTTGCTTCGGCCATTCCGACCTACGCGCACCATCTGCGCGCTGCCGGCTACCACACCTGTCTGTCGGGCAAGATGCACTTCGTCGGGCCGGACCAGCTTCATGGTTTCGAGGAACGTCTGACGACCGACATCTATCCGGCCGATTTCGGCTGGACGCCCGACTATCGCAAGCCCGGCGAGCGCATCGACTGGTGGTATCACAACCTCGGCTCCGTCACCGGCGCGGGCATCGCGGAAATCAGCAACCAGATGGAATATGACGACGAGGTCGCCTTCCATGCGGTGCAGAAGCTCTATCAACTGGCGCGGGTGTCGGACCGGTCTTCAAGGCAGCCATGGTGCCTGACGGTCTCCTTCACCCATCCGCACGACCCTTACGTGGCGCGGCGCAAATATTGGGACCTTTACGAAGACTGCCCTGCCCTCCAGCCGGAAGTCGGTTTCATCCCCTATGAAGAGCAGGACGCGCACTCGAAACGGCTTTATCTCGCCAGCGACTATGCCAGCTATTCGATCACGCAGGAGAATGTCCGCCGGTCGCGTCGCGGCTATTTCGCCAATATCAGCTATCTCGACGACAAGATCGGCGAAATCCTCACCGTCCTGAAGGCGACGCGGATGCTCGACGACACGATCATCCTGTTCTGCTCGGACCATGGCGATATGCTGGGCGAACGGGGCCTCTGGTTCAAGATGAACTTCTACGAGGGCTCGGCGCGCGTCCCGCTGATGATCGCCGGGCCGGGCGTCACAAGCGGCGCGTTCACCGCCCCTGTCTCCAATCTCGATATACTGCCCACGCTTTGCGATCTCGCCGGCATCGGCATGGAGGCGATCATGCCGTGGACGGACGGGCAGTCGCTTCTGCCGCTGATGGCAGGCAATGGCCGCAGCGAACCGGCGCTGATGGAATATGCGGCCGAAGGTTCCTATGCGCCGATGGTGGCGATCCGCGACGGCAAATACAAATTCGTCCATTGCGAGATCGATCCGCCGCAACTGTTTGATCTCGAATCGGACCCTCACGAAACCATCAATCTCGTCGAAGACCCCGCCAATGCGCCGCTCGTCGCCGGTTACATGGCGAAGGTGCGTGCGCGCTGGAATATGGCGGCCTTCGACGCCGCTGTGCGCGAGAGCCAGGCAAGGCGCTGGGTCGTCTATCCCGCGCTTCGCAACGGCGCCTATTACCCGTGGGATTTCCAGCCGCTGCAAAAGGCGTCGGAACGCTACATGCGCAATCACATGAACCTCGACACGATCGAGAACGAAAAACGCTTCCCCAGAGGAGAATGAAATGATCACGGTCCACGGTCGCGCCACGTCGTCCAACGTCCAGCTTGTCATGTGGACGGTTGGCGAACTTGGCCTCGAACACCGCCGGCTCGATGTCGGCGGCAGCTTCGGCGGCACCGATACGCCGGAATATCGCGCGATGAACCCGAACGGACTCGTCCCTGTGCTTCAGGATGGCGACGTGACCCTTTTCGAAAGCGTCGCGATCATGCGCTATCTCGCGGCGCGCTACGGCGAAGAGGGGTTCTGGCCGAAAGATCCGGCGAAGCGGGCCTCTCTCGACCAATGGGCGGAATGGGGCAAGGTCACTTTCTCGCCAGCCGTGCTGAATATCTTCATCCAGCTTGTGCGCATGCGCGAAGCGGATCGCAAGCCTGCCGCCATCGCCGGGGCCGCCAGGGAGGTCGGGCGTCTCGCCAGGATACTCGACGACCGTCTGGGCGAAGGACCCTATCTCGATGGGGCGGCATTCACCTTCGCCGATATTGCAGTGGGCGCCTTGCTCTACCGTTACATGACGCTTCCCTTCGAGAAGGCAGAGACGCCCCGTCTCGACGCTTACTACAAGCGCCTGACACAACGGCCGGCTTTCGCCCGGCACGTCATGGTTTCCTACGAAAGCTTGAGGGCGAAGTGACAGGACGTCCTGAGGCCGATTTCGTCATCATTGGCTCCGGCTCCGCCGGATCGGCAATGGCTTATCGCCTGTCGGAGGACGGCAGGCACTCCGTCATCGTCATCGAATATGGAGGCACCGACGCCGGGCCGCTCATCCAGATGCCGGCGGCGCTGTCGATCCCGCTCAACATGCCGCGTTATGACTGGGGCTTTCAAACGGAGCCCGAGCCGCATCTCGGCAGCCGCGTGCTGGCGACGCCGCGCGGCAAGGTGATCGGCGGTTCGTCTTCCATCAATGGCATGGTCTATGTACGCGGTCACGCCCGCGATTTCGACCATTGGGCCGAACAGGGCGCGGCGGGCTGGACCTATGCCGACGTGCTCCCCTATTTCAAGCGCATGGAGCACAGCCATGGCGGTGAGGCCGGCTGGCGCGGTACGGACGGCCCGCTCCATGTCCAGCGCGGTGCGCGCAAGAATCCTCTTTTCCAGGCCTTTATCGAAGCCGGACGCGAGGCGGGCTTCGAGACCACCGAAGACTATAACGGCTCAAAGCAGGAAGGCTTCGGCTGGATGGAGCAGACCATCCACAAGGGCCGCCGCTGGTCCGCCGCCAACGCCTATCTCAGGCCGGCACTGAAGCGGTCGAATGTGAGTCTCGTCAAGGGCTTCGCCCGGCGTATTGTCATCGAGGGTAAACGCGCGACCGGCGTCGAGATCGAGGCGGGAGGACACGTCCGGACGATCAGGGCGCGGCGGGAAGTCATTGTTGCCGCATCCTCGATCAACTCGCCGAAGCTGTTGATGCTTTCCGGCATCGGGCCGGCGGCGCATCTCAAGGAGCAAGGGATCGCCGTCATCGCCGGCAGGCCGGGCGTCGGGCGGAATTTGCAGGACCATCTGGAGCTTTACATCCAGCAGGCCGCGACCCAGCCGATCACGCTCTATTCCAAACTCGGCCTATTCCCCAAGGCGTTGATCGGGGCGCAGTGGCTGTTCTTCAAGACGGGCCTCGGTGCCTCGAACCATTTCGAGGCGGCAGCGTTCGTGCGCTCGAACGCCGGCGTGGCGTACCCGGATATCCAATATCATTTCCTGCCGGTCGCCATCCGCTATGACGGCAAGGCGGCTGCCAAGACACATGGTTTCCAGGCGCATGTCGGGCCGATGCGGTCGAAATCACGCGGATCGGTTACGCTCCGCTCAGCCGATCCGAAGGCCAAGCCACTGATCCGCTTCAATTATATGGAACATCCGGATGATTGGGCCGATTTCCGCCATTGCATCCGCCTGACGCGCGAGATCTTCGGGCAGGCCGCCTTCGACCCCTATCGCGGCGTGGAAATCGCGCCGGGAGCGACCGTTCAATCCGACGAGGCGCTTGACGATTTCATCCGCGAGCATGTCGAAAGCGCGTACCACCCCTGCGGCACCTGCCGGATGGGGCGCGCCGACGATCCGTTTAGCGTCGTCGATCCGGAATGCCGGGTGATCGGCGTCGAGGGTTTGCGAGTCGCGGATTCCTCCATCTTCCCGCGCATCACCAACGGTAATCTGAACGGCCCCTCGATCATGACAGGCGAGAAGGCGGCGGACCATATTCTCGGAAAACCGCCACTTCCCTCGTCCAACCAGGAACCGTGGATCAACCCGCGCTGGCGCGAGAGCGACCGGTGAATTCTCACCGCTCTCGTGTATGCTCGAGAAATTTCGGGAGTTCGAGATCATCATGAAAGCACAGCCGAAAGCCTCGCATTACGTCAACGGCCGTTTCATCGAGGACGATCAGGGCCGGCCTCTGGAGGTGATTTATCCAGCAACGGGCGAGACGATCGCGCGCCTGTATTCGGCGACACCCAATATTATCGAACTGGCTGTCGAGGCCGCCCGCGCGGCGCAGGCCGAGTGGGCGCGAAAGAAGCCTGTCGAGCGCGGCCGCATCCTGCGGCGCGCGGCGGACCTCCTGCGCGAAAGGAACAAGGAACTGGCGCGGCTCGAAACGCTCGACACCGGCAAGGCAATCCAGGAAACGCTGGTCGCCGATCCGGCTTCCGCCGCGGATGCGCTCGAATATCTGGGCAGCGCCGTCGCCTCCTTCAACGGCGACTTCGTCGAACTCGGCGGCTCTTTCGGGTATACGCGGCATGAGGCGCTGGGCGTGTG
>SCRB01001034.1 GCA_004299545.1 Rhizobiaceae bacterium | reverse complement strand
CGAATCCTCTTCGAGATAGGGCCAGATCGGTTCCAGTTCGGCCCGCAGCACAGGGGCGCGTTGCCATGGATTAGGCACTGGTTGCACAACGTTCATTTCAGCGGGGATCCATAGCCTGGATAATAGTGGTCCTTCGGCGTCATGAAGAGCGGCGTGGGGTCGATCGCGGTCTTCGGCTTGCCGCCGCGTTTGAGGCGGGCCAGTTCCTCTTGCACGGGATCGGCGTAGAGGGCGGAGAAATCGAGATCGCGTCGGACGAAGACGACAACCGGCGTGCCTTGATCGACATAGATGGTCGGCGGAATATTTTGGCTGTCGCGGAACGCTTCCTGCGAAAGCTGCTGCAAGGCTGTCGAGGATTTGTCGAATGCGATGGAGCGGGCATCGCGCTGCGAGCCATTGCCGCCATAGGTGACGGTGATGGATTGCCCTGTCACAGGATCGACGGTCGTGACCTGGCGCTGTCGGGAACCGTCATTGTCGTCGGCAAGCGAGGACAGGTATTCCGAAACGCCGCCGACGACGGAAAGCATGATCGCATTGCCATAGCGTTCGAGCCAATGAGTATCGACCCGGCCGCCAAGCCCGCCGCGGCCGAGACTGTCGGCGCCGGGTGATTCAATATCGACCGAAACGCCGTCGGAGCGGATGACGCGGTTCCACACGATAAAGACGCGCTTTTGACCTCTCGCCAGCCCGGAACGGTACTCGCCGGTCAGGCGGGACCCTTTCGGGATCAGGATGCGGCGGCCGTCAAGCGAGTAAACATCCTCCCGCACGACCGCGCGGACCATGCCGGGTAGATCGGTGTTGATCGCGGTTTCGAGGAAACCACGGATCATCGTGCCTTCTGCAATCATGGCATCGGTGCGCCTGAAAGCACGCGCTTTCGCCATGCCGCGAGAACTGGCCTCGGATTGCGCGAGGAAAGCCTTGTTCGGATCGCTGTCGGCCCCCGGTACAGGGATGATCTGGCCGTCAGCGGCTATTTCGGCTTGTGCGGGGACCTCACTCGCACCCGCCCCTTCCGTCTGATTGCTCGTCACCATCTGATTCGAGCGCAGACGTACCCACATTCTCTTCTCGGCTTCGGCTTCTTCGGCCTTGCGCCGGGCTTCCTCTTCCGCCGCTGCTTTGCGGCGTGCCTCTTCTTCCGCAGCCTCGCGGCGCGCTTTTTCAGCTGCCATCTGTGCTTCGATCGCGCGCCGCTGCGCATCGAGATCCTGCCCGGGCTGCAGAGTCTGGTCGACGTTATCGGCCTGTTGCCTATTGTCCTCGCCCTCGGCTGGCGGCGGCACGACGATCTGATCTATCCGCTTGTCGGCCTGTTGCGGCGCTTCGGCGAGCCCGGGTGAGCGAAATTCGGGCAGGTTGAAATCTTCTTCCGAACCTGCGGTAAGGTCTCTGGAGATGGGCGAGCGCGGCCAGTTGATCCAGACAAGCGCGCCGGCAACCAGAAGCCCAAGGCCTACCATGGCCGCCTTCGTGCCGACGCCGGCACCGCGCCGGGCGACGGCAGGGCTGCCGTCCAGTTCGTTATAGTCGATTTGGCTCATTTCTATCGTCCCCCATTTCGCGCGGACGGGAAAAGGGTGTTATTCCGGTCGAGCTTGGCCGGGCCGTATATGTCGGCG
>SCRB01000102.1 GCA_004299545.1 Rhizobiaceae bacterium | reverse complement strand
TCGCGCAATCTTCTGGAAAGCCGATTCAATCAACCTCAATTTCCCGGCGCCCAATTTACATTCCGGCAAAGCAATCCACCCAAGATGCATCCGCGTGTGATCAAGCTATCGCGACCGACAATTACCGTTATGGCGTAGTTCTTGTTGCGCTTTGGGTCATAGGCGGTCCCAGCGAACTTTGTGTCGGACTTGCGATTGAGCGACATGACCAATCGGTCGCCGATCTCCTCGCCCTTACTCGTGTCCCTTATCCATAGATTTGTAGCGCAAACTTTCGATCCGCATGGGGCGATTCGCACGCGAGCGTTCCCGTCTTCACGCATCCACACCCCGTCAGGACTGCGTTCTTGGGCCCCCGCCAAAGCTGTGCAGCCTATAAGTGAAATCATAGACATTGCTGCGGCGCGCATTATCACGGCATAAACTCCCGAAGATCGGCATTCAACTATTACTACGCAGACGGCAGGAGTTCGGATCACACATCCTGTACGGGGCCGCCTTTTGGAGCTTCGATCGCCATAAAGAGCGGCCTTGTGTGATCCGGCGATCACTTAAGGGCGTATGACAGTAGTCTAGGTAAAGAAAGGTAGTCCCTTGAAAACTTATGGCATTGCCTATGTCGCAACCGGTCTGGTTTTTCTCGCAATCGACGCGATCTGGCTGACCGTCGCCGCGCAACGGCTCTATCGTCCCCTGATGGGTGAAATGCTGGTGGAAAGCTTCAGGCTGGCCCCGGCGATGCTGTTTTATTTCATCTACATCGCCGGCATCGTCGTTTTCGCCATCGTACCAGCCTTGGCCAGCGACCGCTGGACGACAGCCACATCGTATGGCGCGTTCCTTGGCCTGTTCGCTTATGCCACTTACGACCTGACCAACCAGGCGACACTCAAGAATTGGCCGGTCATGGTGACTGTCGCTGATCTCTGCTGGGGAACGTTCCTGACCGCGGTTGCAGCGACGGCCGGCTTCCTGGTCACACGCGCCTTCACGTCCGCGTCTTGAGCTGGCTTATCAGGCCTGAAGCGACGAGCCCGACGAACACGGTAAGCGTTCCGGCGCTCATGGCATTCAACCGGAAAAATGCCTGGTATTCGGAAGCGGTATAGGCGTGGACTGACGCGCCATATGCGCCTGCAAGCCCGAGATAGACTAGCAAAGCCGCACCAATCAGAATGAAGGCAGCTAGCCTCTCCGAAGCCCTGAAGAACGTTGCCGCAATCAGAGCGCAGGGGATCAGAAAAATCTCCACGCCCGATGCCTGACCGAACACTTTGGCGCTCAAGGTCGTGTTGGCCATGCCGGCAACGGGCAAAAGCGCTCGGCCTGCCATCGGATACCGTCTGGCAACGGCCGGCACGGCGAGGAAGAATGGTGTCGACAGGAACGTGAAAAGGGTCGGCCAGACATGGTCGCTGACCAACCAGTAGACATACAATGGATAAAACGGCTGATTGGACGCCACCACCAGCGCGATCAGATTGCAGGCCGCAACCATGGGGTCGTCATGAGCGGCATAGGCCGCAACTCGATCCCAGGCGTTTCGAACCGGACCGAAAGTCAGCATGCGTCTTACGCCGGGCGCAGGAGATAGTGGCTGACGCCCCATTCCTCGCCGCCAGCGTGCCCAAAGAGCCCCGCCGTTGCCAGGTAGAAAAGTCGCCAGCGCTGGCGCCAGAGCGCGGCATCGGCGCCATAGACTTCGTGCAGGATGCGATCGATCCGGAGGCGGTTCGCATCGAAGCGCGCCAGCCAGTCCTTCGCAGTCTTTTGATAATGAAGGCCGCTCCAGCGCCAGTCCTGTTCAACCGCGAAGCAGTCCGGGAAATGTCTTAGCAGGCCGTGGCTCGGCATGATGCCGCCGGTGAAGAAATGCTGGGCGATCCAGTCCGCCTCGTTTCTGTGGTCGAAACGATAAGGACTGTGCTTGTGGCTGAAGACGTGAATGAACAGTCGGCCTTTCTCGGGCTCGAGCCATGTCCTTATGCGTTCGAGCAACCCCTTCCAGTTCGACATATGCTCGAACATCTCGACCGAGACGATCCTGTCATATCTGCTATGCGGTTTGAAGGCATTCATATCCGCCGTGATGACGTGGATATTGGCAAGACCACGTGCGGCGGCCTCCGCTTCGATATGGAGCCGTTGCGGCTTCGAGTTTGACACAGCCGTGATGGTCGAACGCGGAAAACGCTCCGCCATGAAAAGCGTTAGCGATCCCCAACCGCAGCCGAGTTCCAGGATCGATTGGCCGTCGACAAGATCGGCGTGCGCGACCGTTTCCTCCAGCGCCAGTCGCTCGGCATCGGCCAGGGTCTCTTCACCCGTTGGATAAAGACAGCAGGAATATTTGCGATGCGGGCCTAGCGTGAGGGCGAAGAATTCAGGCGGCAGTTCATAGTGCTGCTGGTTGGCGGCGTCCGCATATTCGGCGATCGGGTGCTCGCTCATGGCACGGGCGAAGTCGCTTTCCTCCCGGCGCGAGCCGGCGGCAAGCTTCCTTTTCGTGCGCCCGACCAGGAATTCGATGCCCACTCGCGTCAACGGGTCGGGAAGCGGCGCGCGCTCGGCCGCGCGGATCGCCGAGGAAATCAGACTCATCGAATGTCTCCATCGTTGCTCGCGTTCGCGGCGCGCTGCGGACCGGGCCAGAACGCGTTGACGCGTTGCTGATACTGGCGAAATAACTTTCCACGCGAGCGCAGCATGTGCGCTTCGAGCGGCGGAATGCCGGAAGCGTGGGCAAGCAGCCAGTACATCAACAACGGTCCGGCCAAAGCCAGCCAGCCCCAAGCATAGCCGCCGGTCAGATCGATCGCGATGATGG
>SCRB01001033.1 GCA_004299545.1 Rhizobiaceae bacterium | reverse complement strand
GTCGAGACCGAGGATTGGCGCGTTCTTGAGAATGGCGCGAGCGATCGCGATACGCTGGCGTTCGCCCCCGGAAAGCTGCGTGCCACGCTCACCGACCATCGTGTCGTAGCCTCCGCTCTTGGCGAGAATGAATTCCTCGGCGGCCGCGGCGGCGGCAGCTTCGTGAATCTCCCGGTTACAGGCGTTCTCGTTGCCAAGCCGAATATTCGCCTCGATCGAACGATTGAACATGCCGGCATCTTGGAACACCGTAGCGATCGACTGCCTGAGCGACTTGCGTCTCACCGTCTTCACATCAACGCCATCGATCAGGATTCGACCCGAATTCGGCTCATAGACCCGCTGCAAGAGATTGAGCAGCGTCGTCTTGCCCGAGCCCGTCGGGCCGACGATGGCGACCGTCTGGCCGGGCTTCACTTCGAAGGAAATGTTGTGGACGCCCTGGCCGGAAGCGGAAAAGAGATAATTGACGTTGTCAAAGACAATATGCCCACTCACATTTTCCAGATCGACGGCGCCGTCGTCATCTTCCTTGATGTCCTTGCCGGCGTCCTCGAGTTCGTAGAACTTCTCCAGCCTGGCCCGACCATCGAAAATCTGGTTGACGAACTGGCTGATCTGGTCGAGCCGGCTGATGAGCAACTGGGCGAAGCCGGTGAAAGCGATGACATCGCCGACCCGCAATTCGCCGCGTGAGACGAAATAGGCGCCGAGCATCAGGACGATCATCATGGAGACGGTCGAAGCGACCCGGTTGAGAGCGCTCGCAAGCGCCCACCAGTCAAGGACAGGGTATTGCGCGCTGAGCACCCGCTTGGCGAGATCCTGAAGGGCGCGCGCCTCTTCATGGACGCGGTTGTAGCTCTGCAGCACGGCCACATTGCTGATCGAATCGCTCAGATGCGAAAAAACATTGTGGTTGTGCGCTTCGACCGCCGTCTGCCCGGATTTGGTTTTGTAGGTGACGACGCGGCCGATGATGAAGTAAAGCACGCCAAGCGCGATCAATACGATGGAAAGGCGAACGTCCATCGCCAGCGCCGTCGGGATCATCAGCGTCAGCGCCACCGCCGTGGACAGATGCTGGCGCATGAACTCCAGCCACAGCGTCGCCAGCGTATCGGTCGCGCGCAGCAGCGTATGGATCACGTTGGAAGAGCCGTGCGCTTGATGCCAGGAGAGCGGCAGTGCGATCACTCTTGAAAAGGACTGCTCCAGCACCTCCAGCCGCCGGCGATGGGCCAGACGGTCGGCCTCGCGGGCGACAAGCACGAAGGCGACGATGTTGAAGACACCGAGCCCCGCCCACATTGCGAGCGTGGTGGCGGTTCCGGAACTGTCGGAGATCGACTGGATGACCTTGCCGAACAGGATGGGTTCCGCAACCGTCACGAAAGCGAGCACGATATTTGCCGCGCAAATAAAAAACACGGGTCGTTTCGCGGGGGCAAGATACCGCAGCGCCCTCCAGTAAATTTCAAACAAAGACACGGTTAAACTCCCGGAACGGAAAGTTGTACGACGCAGCATCAAAAGCACGCCGGCGCGGAGTTGTAGGACAATCCCTAAATGGGGATATATGTCGAAGGTTGCCTCGAAAACGATACAATCCTCAAGCGCGGATGTAACGTTTCGTGAACCTGTAAGTATTTGACTTTAAACGTGAAGAGGAAGAAGTGTGGCGAAAACATGGCGAACCTCGCAGCGTCTCTCGCGCGCGCGGCCTATTGTCCGCGCACTTCGAAACCCGCCCTTAACCTGTCGCAAAATGCAATAGCCAAATCAGCCTGAACGGCGGATGAATAGCAGGCTGAACGGCAACGAAATCACCTGCGACAAAGCGTTCCCCGCTCATCCCCGCCGTACTCGCCTCCGCCCCCGGATGATGCTAAGGGCTGCCGTCGAAAGGGCACGGATCAATGGCAGGCGTGGAGCAGATGAAGGTGGAACCGGCTGAGGCGGGCATGAGGCTCGACCGCTGGTTCAAGGTGCATTTTCCCGGATTGGGCTTCGGGCAGTTGCAGAAGCTCCTGCGGTCGGGGCAGATTCGCGTCGATGGCGGCAGGGTCAAGACCGATGCGCGTGTCCAGCAAGGGCAGGTGGTGCGCGTGCCGCCGCTTCAGGTCGACCGCAAGGGAACCGGGGAGAACGCGCCCAGCCATGGTGCCGCCTCGGGCGATGGCGAACTGCTCGGCCGCATGCTTCTGCATGAAGACGCAAAGATCTTCGTCCTCAACAAGCCTGCCGGGCTGGCCGTGCAGGGCGGTTCGGGCATCAGCCGCCACATCGACCAGATGCTCGAGGCCTGGCGCAACAGGAAGGGCGAGAAGCCGCGGCTTGTGCATCGGCTCGACCGGGATACATCCGGCGTCCTGGTCATCGCGCGCACGCGTCTCGCGGCGATGAAGCTCGCGACTTCGTTTCGCGAGCGCGATACGAAGAAATTCTATTGGGCGTTGGTCAAGGGCGTTCCGCGGCAAAGGGAAGGGCGGATTTCCACCTGGCTGGCCAAGGAGCAGACGCCCGACGGGGACCGCATGCGCGTGGTCCCGCACGGTGCGCCGGGAGCCGACCACGCCGTCTCCAACTATCGGCTCGTCGAGCAGGTCGGGCAGACCCTGTCATGGCTTGAAATGGAGCCTTATACGGGGCGCACGCATCAGCTTCGCGTCCATGCGGCGCATATCGGCCATCCGATCATCGGCGACCCCAAATATTTCGATGCGGACCAGAACTGGGACCTGCCGGGCGGAATACAGAATCGCTTGCATCTTCATGCTCGCCGCATCGTCGTTCCGCATCCGGACGGCGGCGTGGTGGACGTGACCGCGCCGCTTCCCCCCCACATGCGGCAAAGCTGGAACCTGCTCGGCTTCGAGGATGCCACCGCGGAAGAGGAAACGTTCTGACGAGGGCGCAACCAACCAGATGAAGGCGTCTATGCTGAAACGCTTCTATGACGAGGTATCGGTCGCACCCGCCGGTG
>SCRB01001032.1 GCA_004299545.1 Rhizobiaceae bacterium | reverse complement strand
TGTTTTCGTGCTCCCGCCGATTTCTCGCGTGCCGAGTTCCGTGGCACCGGCAGTTTCGACGATTGCCGGCTGGAGGCCGGCGGCGATTTTTCCGGCGCGGTGTCATACGGCAATTTTTCTATCGCCCGGTTGCGGGCGGGCGAGCCGCTGACTTTTCGCGAGATGGAATGGCTGGGGGGCCTCTGGTGCGCCGGGACGCGACTGCCCGCGCGCGCCGATTTCGACGGGACCGAGGTTCATGGGCGGCTCTGGCTGCGCGATGCGCGGCGCGGCGTGGAGATGCTGCGGCCTGCCGCTTTCGGCATGGCCTTCGGCTACATTTATGCGTGAGCCGGCAAAGAGTCACAGGATTCGAATGACGAGTTGTTCCGGAGGGGAAAGACCATGCCGTTGAAAGTGGCGATATCCGGCGGCGGCGTCGGCGGCATGGCAGCTGCGATCGCGCTCATGGCGCAAGGCCACGACGTGTCGGTCTATGAACAGACGCGCGGCTATCAGCGGGTCGGCGCCGACGTCAACCTGACGCCCAATGCCGTCAGGGCGCTCGACGGGCTGGGCGTCGGTGCGTCGCTGCGTGAAACGGCGGCCCGGCCGGCCTTCCGTATCAGCCGCATGTGGGGTACGGGCGAGGAGACCTCGCGCCTGCCGATGAGCGCCGCGGCGGAGGCGAAATACGGCGCGCCGCAATTGACGATCCACAGGGCGGATCTGCTCGACGCGCTCCGCCGGAAGGTCGGCGACCGGCACATCCATCTCGGCCGCAAGGTTGCGGACGCTGCAATCGACGGAGACGGCGCCGCCTTGCGGTTCGCCGACGGGTCCAGCGTTGGGGCCGATCTCGTCATCGGCGCCGACGGCATTCACTCACCGGTGCGGCGTTCGCTCTTCGGGCCGGACGAACCGCGCTATACGGGGCTCGTTTCGTGGCGTGCCGTCGTGCCGCGCGAGCGGGTCGAGGGGGTGCCCAATCTCGAAAGCTTCACCAAATGGTGGGGACCGACGCCTGAGCGCCAGATCGTGACTTTTCCGTTGAATAGCGGCAGCGAGATTTTTGTCTTTGCCACCACGCCGCAGGAAAACTGGGCCGAAGAAGGATGGACGCTCGCCGGCAATGTCTCGGAACTGCGCGAGGCCTTCGCCGACTTCCACCCCGAGGCGCGGGCGCTTCTGGATGCGTGCAAGGAGGTTACGCGCTCCGCGCTGCATGTAAGGCTGCCGATGCAGGCATGGGCGCATGGAACGGCGGTGCTTCTGGGCGACGCGGCGCACCCGATGGTGCCCTTCATGGCGCAGGGTGCCTGCATGGCGATCGAGGATGCTGTCGTTCTGGCGCGCGCGCTCGAGGGGGCGGGCGCGGCGGACGTGGCCGAGGCACTCAGGCGCTACGAGGCCGCCCGTATTCCGCGGACAAGCCGGGTGCAGGAAGGCTCTCTCGCCAATGAATGGCTGAAGCGGGGCGGCAATGCGGACTGGGTCTATGGCTATGACGCCTGGTCCGTGCCGCTCGCCGAAGCTGCAATCGCGTCATAGAAGATTCCAGCAAAATCGGCCGGCTGTTTCGATCGTATTGGCAGCGTTTCGCAACCCAGTTGGGGTCGGACCTGCTTGACAAAGAAAAATTAGCCCCCAAATTGCTGGGATGATGACCAGTTGGGCCATATTCTTCCGGATTCATCCAATCGCGGAATCGTAGCCCCGGAGTTTGGCCCTGCGCCCTTCCGAACTCCGGGGGCGCATCTTAGGCTGTGTGCGCGCGGCCTCCGTGATTCACGGCGCCTTCGACAGACATACCAGCAATTTATGCGCGGCGGTTTCGCTTCGCGCCTTCCCTCGCGCTCAGGAGAGCCAGTCATGACCCAATCAGTGAAACGTCGCGGGAAGCCGCGGATCGTCATCAGCGAGATCGACTGCAAGCGTCTGACGGATCTCGCCGCGGCTGTCTATAACCGCTTTCCCGATATCGCGGAGGAACTGCAGGCCGAGATGGACAGGGCGCAGGTGCTGCCGGGGCCTTCCGTGCCGGACAATGTCGTGCAGATGGGCTCTACGGTAGAGTTCCGGTCCGACAGCGCGCAGCAGCGGCGCGTGACTCTGGTTTTCCCCGGGGAGGCCGACATCGCGCAAAACAAGATCTCGATCCTGACCCCGATCGGCGCGGCGCTGATCGGTCTTTCGACCGGCCAGTCGATCGCCTGGCTGACGCGCGACGGGCGACAGCACCAGTTGACTGTCGTGAGCGTCGAGCAGCCCTTCGTGGCTGTCGGCGGGGCGCCGGAAACCGGCCTTTCGGCAATGGCCGGGCAGGGCTGACTGGTCGTGGCTGGAGCCGTTTCCCACAACAGGCTCGCTCTCCGCTCAGGGTGCCTGATCGCAGGCGTCTAGCCCCTGGCGCGACGTCAAGGAGACGCACGCCGGAGCCAGGGGTGTTCACGCAAGCGGATCTCTCATGACGGTGCGCCCGCTTCAAGGCGGTGGTGCGGCGGAGAATTGCCATGTCCGACCCTCAACGATGCCAATTGACGATAAAGGATTGCAGCATCCTCGAAACGCTGCTCGAGCGAAGTGCGATCCATGACGAAGCCTATCTGCGCCTGTTGCGCCGGAAGCTCTCGGCGGCAAAAGTCGTGTTTCCGGACGCCATTGCGCCCGAGGTCGCGACGATCAACAGCCGCGTCGACTTTACGGTCGATGACGGTCCTGCCGATAACCGAATCCTGATCCATGGCAAGGACCATGCCTTTCCGGGCCTGACATTGCCTGTCACCACGCTTCGCGGCCTTGCGCTGTTGGGGCTGGCGGCGGGAGAGGCCATCACGGTCAAGCGCCGGGACGGCGGAGAGGAAACCATCCGTCTCGACAGGGTCGCCCATCAGCCCGAAGCCAGCCGCAAGGGAAGGCCCTATCAGTCATCCCGCATGGAGACGGGCCTTGCGGCGGTGGAGCGATCATCCGTGGTGCTGCTGTCCTCTCGCCGGACGCCGGCGCCCGTCGGGCCAAACGTGCTGCCCTTGCGCCATGACGACGACGATCCGGGACCGAGCGCGGCGTAGGATCGATCCGGCAAGTGGCGGCCGTTCCGGAAGAAGGCTTTCACGGGCGATGGTGCCGGCGCCACCATCGCAACAGCCCGTGGGCGAGGCGCGCCTTCTCCATATTGACCTGTCTGTCCGGCCGGACACGCATCCAGCTTGACTTGGCATATGCCAAACGCTGTTCGGGATAGATACTGCGATGGCCGATGATGAGGTAGGCGGCGATCGCCGCGCCCGCGACATAGAGCGTGCCGAAGCTGCCGCCGAACAGTTCCACGCCCATGAGGACGGCGGCAACCGGTGTGTTTGAGGCCGCCGCGACGACGCTCACCAACCCGATGGCCGCACCCATCGTCGGGCCGATGCCGATGAGAGGCGCAAAAGCGTTGCCGGCAACCGCGCCGATAACGAATTGCGGCGTCACGATGCCGCCATAGAAGCCTGAACCGATCGTTATGGCGACGAGCAGGCATTTCCACAAAAAGCCGAGATAGGGCATCGGCTGGCCGGCAAGCGCACGATCCATGAGCGGCAGGCTGAGGCCGAGATAATCAGTTGGGATGATGAGGATCAGGAGCGCCAGCAGAACACCGCCGCTGAGCGGCATGAGCGGCGGCCAGGCGCGCAGGCGAACCTGCACGCGCGCGAACAGGCGCGCTGCGCGATGCACGAATTCCACGAATGTCAGGGCGGCGATGCCGCAGACTATGCCGAGCATCGCCGTTTTCAAGAACAGCATCTCGGAGAAATCCGGGAGCGTGGCGAGGTGGTAATATTGGTAGGGAACGGCCCAGAATTTGCTGACCTGAAACGATGCGACGCCGGCGACGATGGCAGGAAACAGGAAGTCGTGGCGCAAACGGCCGATTGAAAGCACCTCGACACCGTAGATCGCTCCGGCGATCGGCGTGCCGAACACACTGGCGAAGCCTGCACTGACCCCGCAGGCGACGATGCGCAGGCGCAGTTCCGTATTCAGATGGAGCGCATTGCCGATCGCCGCCGCGAGCGAAGCGCCGATATGCGAGCATGGCCCCTCCTTTCCTGCCGAGCCGCCGCTTGCGAGCGTGACGATGGCGGCGACAGGCTTGATGAGGACGGTCCGGAACGGCATGCGCCCGGCTTGTGTGTTCACCGCCGCGAACAGCGTGTCCTTCAGCCCGGCGGTGTTGGCCCGGTAGCCGTAATAGAGGAGCAGCCCGTTGAGCAGTCCGCCGGCCGGCAACAGGATCATCCGCCCCCAGAGCGGCACGTGGGCGGTCCGGTCGGTCATGAAGAACAGGCCGTGCAGGAACAGGCTCGTGCCTGTTCCGACGATCGCGCCGGTCACCGTCGCCAGGATAAGCCACTGCACCACAGTGGCCAGCATGACGGCAAGCTCAATGAGTTCGAAGCGGCGCATGACTTGAACGGCCCGGCTGGTGACGGCCGGACTCAGCCGGCAAGGCTCTATAGGCAGGAGGCCCGGCTCGGGCAAGAGACGGGAGCCCCTGTTATCGGCTTGCCGACCGTCATGGGCGGTTCTTCACCTTCCTCGGTGCCGGTTGCTCACCGTCGGAAGCGAAGCGAACCGCGTAGGCCTCAGGGGTTTCCTCCGGCGGTGGACATCGCGAAGGGACGGTCAGTGTCTGCGGCGCGGCCTGCCTGATGCGCAGGAAGGCGCACCCGGTTCCTCCCCGACATTCTGGTCGATGCGGATCGACCGATGTGGGCCGAGGGATGGTGTTCGCGGTCCCCAGATATCGGCGATGCCGTCGTGCGTGCTGGTCATCCTGTCCTCCCTGCTTTCAATCCGGCCTGCCTTGCTGCGGCAGGTCTATTTCTCCTTTTCTTCCTCGGGCGCGAGCACGACCACGGCTTCGGTCGTCAGCAGGCGGAAGGTGAAGCTTTCCAGAAAATAGAGTTCGACGCTCGTCCGGCCGCCGCTTTGCGGCTTTTTGCATGCAGCGGCGCCTTCAATCATCGTCATCCTGCATCTTGGCGTGCAGCGCGGCGAGCGCACGCCGCATCCCGTGAAGCTGGTCCACCAGATGGAGGATGACGCCGATACCTTCGTCGTTGGCGCCGATGTCGGTCTTCAGTTCCCGGATGAACTGCGCCCGCGCGATATCGATGTCGCCGAAGCGGATTCCTGCGGGCGTCTCCTCGGGAACGAGCCATTCCTGCTTGATCCATAGTTCCAGCGTCCGGACCTGAAGGCCCGAAGACCTCAGGAATTCCTGTTTTGTCATCCTCATGACGGCCTGTCCTCACGCGGATTGAAGTCTTTGCCCTTGCCCCAGCCCGAGACGAATGCTTCCAGTTCGGGATCGGAGGGCTTCGGCAGAACCACCTTCAACCTGACGAATTCATCGCCGTGGCCCCCGCCACGGCGCGGCGCACCTTTCCCTTTCAGGCGCAGCGTCGTTCCGGTATTCGATCCTTTCGGCACAGCCATGGTGACTTCACCGGTCGGCGTCGGGACCCTGACCTTTCCCCCGAGAACGGCTTCTGAAAGCGAGATCGGCAGTTCCAGGGAAATGTCGTCGCCGTCGCGCGTGAAACGCGGGTCCGGCAGGACTTCCACTTCGATCAGGGCATCGCCCGGTCCGCCTTTGCCGGCGCCCGGTTCGCCCTTGCCTTTGAGGCGGATGGTCTGGCCGTCTACCAGGCCAGGCGGGATCCTGACATCGAGCGTGCTGCCGTCCGGCAGCGTCAGGCGTTTCGTCGCTCCCATAATCGAATCGACGAAATCGATCGCCAGGCGATAGTGCATATCCTGTCCGCGCCGGTTCGCCTGCGCCTGCCGCGTGCGCCTCAGCAATTCCGCGAACGCATCGTCGTTGTCCATGTAGTCAGCGAAGCCGGACGCATCCGCATAGGGATGCGGCTGATCCGAGGAGGCGAAGTCGCGATAGTAGGGGTGCTGCGGACGCTCCGCACCGGATGCGTCTATCTCCCCATCGTCGAACCGCTTGCGCTTCCCGGTGTCGCTGAGCAGATCGTAGGCGCCGGCGAC
>SCRB01001031.1 GCA_004299545.1 Rhizobiaceae bacterium | reverse complement strand
GCGCTCGGAGAAGGTCCAGTCCTCTTTCGTCGGGATCCGCAAGAACGATTTGACCGGTGCTGAAATGAAGGGCACGGAAGCGCATGTGACGCTTCGCATCGTCAGCGAGCTGATCTCGGCCACCCGCGACGCTGCCGGAACGGTGATCGATGGCGATCCCGATACGGTCGCGGAAGTGAAGGACGTCTGGACCTTCGCCCGCGACACCCGTTCGCGCGATCCGAACTGGAGGTTGGTGGCGACCGAGGCCGAAGACTGACGCGGTGGCACCGTGGCGCTCTCCCCGCTCTTCAGGCCTCTCTCCTTCGATGAATTGCCGGGCTGGTCGCTTGATCGGCCGGCCCGGGCGTTCGAGGCTTTCCGCCGTTCTGCTTTCCATGTCGTGGCGAAAGGCTACCGCACAGGCGCGCTCGGCGTTGCGGCCGAAGCATTTTCCGATGCCTTCGAAGCGGCGCGGGCGGGTGTAGCGCCGGACCCGCGCCGCTTCTTCGAACGCTGCTTCGTTCCGTGTCGCGTTTCCCCTGAGCCGAAGGCCGACGGGTTCGTCACAGGCTTCTATGAACCGGTGGCGGAGGCCTGCCGCATTCGGACCGGGCCGTTCCGGTACCCGCTCTATGCCCGCCCTGCCGACCTCGTCGACGTGGATGCGCAAAATCGCCCCGCCGAAATGGAGCCGGCCTGCCGGTTCGGCCGGGCGACGCCTTCGGGCATCGTCGATTATTTCGACAGGGCTGCGATCGAAAGAGGCGCGCTCGAGGGCAGGGGGCTGGAAATCGCCTGGCTTTCCGATCCGGTCGATCTCTTCTTCATCCATGTGCAGGGTGCCGCCCGGCTCGAAATGAATGATGGCGAGACGGTCCGTGTGACCTATGCGGCCAAATCGGGCCACCCGTTTACGGGTCCGGGCGCCGTCCTTCGGGATTTCGGCGAGATCCCGGCCGATGCCATCACCATGCAGTCGATCCGGAGGTGGCTGCGCTCCAATCCGGGGCGCAGGGACGAGATTCTGCAGCGGAACCGCTCCTTCATCTTCTTTCGCGAGGCGCCTGTCGATGATCCTGCGCTCGGGCCGGTCGCGGCGGCGAAAGTGCCGCTCACGCCGGGCCGATCGATCGCGGTCGATCGCGAATTGCACACCTTTGGTACACCATTCTTCATCGATGCTCCCTCGCTAAAGGCTTTTGATAGCGCGTCCTTTCGCCGCCTGATGATCGCGCAGGATACCGGCTCGGCCATTGTCGGCGCCGCGCGCGGCGACCTGTTCGCCGGTTCGGGGGATGCAGCAGGCGAAATCGCCGGGGTCGTTCGTCATCCCGCCGACTTCTATGCGCTTTTGCCGCGAACGCTTGTCGAAAGCGCCGCTTTGGCGGGGCATGTGGCGCGATGAGCAGTCTCAGCAAGGAAGACCGAATCCTCTGGAGCACCGTCGCCCGGACCGTGACACCGCTCAAGGGGAAGGCCGCGGATCGGTCGTCCCTGGAATACGAGGCGGAACTGGAAATCCCGTGGGAACCGGAAATGCCTCTCCAGTCGGCGCCGGCCCCCCAGGAAGGGACAACGCTCCCCGGCCGCAAACCGTCGATCCCCGCGCACCTCGACATGACAACGCGGAAGAAGCTTTCGAAAGGTTCCCTGCCGATCGGCGGGCGCGTCGACCTCCATGGCCTGACGCAGGGCGAGGCGCATCTCCTGCTCCTCTCCTTCCTGCATCGCGCCTATATGGAGAACCGGCGCTATGTTCTCGTCATTACCGGCAAGGGCTCTTCCTATGGCAGCGACGGCGTGTTGCGCCGTGTCGTGCCCGGGTGGATGGGGACGCCGCCCTTCCGTGCCATCGTCGGCGCTTATGAAGATGCCGCGCGTCATCATGGCGGCGCTGGCGCGCTCTATGTGCGGCTGAAGCGCAGGGAACGGGACCGATGACACCGTTCGGCGAGCGAATACGCGCCCTGCGGCGCGAGCGCGGCATCCTGCAGCGCGACATGGCGAAGGCGCTTGGCGTCAGCCCGGCTTATCTTTCGGCTCTGGAGCATGGTCATCGCGGCGCCGTCAGTTGGGCGACGGTGCAAAAGATCATCGGCTTCTTCAATGTCATCTGGGACGAAGCGGAGGAATTGCAGCGCCTCGCCGGGCAATCCGATCCGCGCGTCACCGTCGACACGTCAGGCCTCTCGCCGAAAGCGACGGAACTGGCGAACGTTCTGGCGGAGCGGATCGCCGACTTGCCGGAAGCGAAGATCGACCAGATGATGGACCTGATCGTCGCATCGCCGGAAGAGCCGCGAAGATGACTTTCGGCTTCGGCGAACTGGTGCTTGAGGCAATGGCGTATCGGCGTTAGAGCAATTCCAGCAAAAGTGTGAAGCGGTTTTGCGTCCGGAATTGCGTAAAACAAAGAGGTAGAGCACTTCTCCGATTCAGTGAAAACGGGAAGTGCTCTAGATGGAGCGGGACGGGGCCGGGCTGCTTCCCGGCCAGAAATACCTACAAGAGACAGGGAGTCCGGTCATGCGGGCGGTTTTCGTGCAGTTGCAATGTGCTCCGGGCAGGACCTATGAGGTCGCAGACATGCTCTATGAGCGCGAGATCGCCTCGGAGCTTTACTCGACGAGCGGCGATTACGATCTCCTGATGAAGATCTACATCGAGGACGGCGTCGATATCGGCAAATTCATCAACGACAATGTGTCGAATGTGCCCAGTATCGTGCGCTCTCTGACGACGCTTACCTTCAAGGCGTTCTGAGCGTTCACACCGCAGCCAATGCCGGGCGTTGGCTGCGGCGCGGATTCATCGTTCCTCGATGTGGAAAGAAGGGGCGGCCGCCGAGATAAAATTCCTCGCCGACCGCCTTTCGACTCATAGCGACGTGAGGGGGTAGATCAGCTTGGCATGCGCCAGTTTCGCCGGCGCCACCGAGACGACCTTGCCGTTCTGGATCTGGGCCAGCATCGGCGGCGGTAGCGTGTTGTCGTGGAAATGCTTGCCGCTTCGCTCGAACTTGATCGGGCCGTAGAAGGTGTGGATGTCGGTCTCGCCGATGATCTTGGCGAGTTTCTCCCGATCGCTCTCGGACAGGCCGGGTCCTTTGCCGAGCTTTTTCAGCGCGAGTTGAAGCACCTCGCCCGAGACCGCGCAGCCGGCGCCGGTGTAATCGGCATCGACATTGTATTTCGCCTTGTAGTTGGCAGCGAATTCCTGCGCCGTTCCGAAGACGTCGTCCTTGTAGGGAAAGGTCGGATCCCAGTCGATGATGCCGAGCACCCCGTCGGCGTCCTTGCCGAGCGCCTGCACGAAGGCCGGCTCGGTGACGCCATAGTGCTGGATCAGCGCCTTCGGCATGTAGTTCTGTGCCTTCAGCGCCTTCACCACATTGATCAGGATGGTGTCATGGCCGCCGACCGCGATGATGTCGGGCTTTTTCGCCGCGACGGCGCTGATGATCGGGCTGAGATCGGCCGCCGGCGGAAACAGCGTATTGGTGGTGATCTTCAGGCCCGCTTCCTTCGCGCCCGCGGCAAAGCCGGCTGCCGCATCCTTCGAGAACGGCTCGTTGGCGCCGATGATCGCAGCCGATTTCGGCTTCGGCGTGCCCGTCTCGACGATGAATTTGAGCGCCTTGTCGGCGGTCAGGTCGACAGAGGGGATGATGCCAAAGGTGAATTTCGGCTTCGGCGTCCAGTTGCCTGGCGATTCCGCCGATCCGGCAATGCAGGGGACCTTGTACTTGGCGCAGATCGGATTGATCGCGAGTTGCACGCCGCTCGTATAGGAGCCGAAGATCGCATCGACCTTCTCTTCGTTGATGAGGCGGCTGGCGGCCTGCGCGCCGGCGGCCGGTTGGCTGCGCGAATCCTGCGAAATCATCTTCACCGGATATTTCTTGCCGCCGACCTCGATGCCGCCCGCCTTGTTCACGGTGTCGACCCAGAACTGGTAGCCGCGCTGGGCGAGCTGGCCGCCGGACGAATCGGAACCGGACAGTTCGAGCACGGCGCCGACCTTGAATTCCTTGCCTGCTTCGGCGGCCATTGCCGGCACCGTCAATCGGCCGCGGCCGAGGACAGCCCCTCCGGCTGCCGCGCCTGCCAGGCTGAGAACGGCCCGGCGTGATACCTTTTTAGTGCTCATATGCTTCTCCTTCCCTTGTTATCGCTCGTCCTCGGCCGCGGCGCCGAGATAGATGTCCATCAGTTGGCGGCCGTCCGCGATATCTTCCGGCCGCCCCTCGTAGCGATTGTGCCCGCCCGCGAGCACATAGATGCGGTCCGCGACCCGCAGCGCCTCGCGGATGTTTTGTTCGACCATCAGGACGCCGATGCCGCGCCTGGCAAGCGCGGCCACGCGATCGAGCGCTTCCGCCGCAAGCTTCGGCGACAGGCCTGCCGAAGGTTCGTCGAAAAGGATGAAACGCGGCTTGACGATCAGGGCGCGGGCAATCGCCAGCATCATCTGCTCGCCGCCGCTCAAATTTCCGGCCGGAACCGACAACCGTTCGCCAAGCCGCGGGAACTCGTCGATGAGTTCTCCGATGCGCTGGTCAAGCATGCGGCCGTCGGACAATGTATGACCGCCGACGCGCAGATTTTCACGCACACTCAGCTGCGGAAAGACGCCGCCCCCCTGCGGCATCAGTGCCAGCCCGCTTTTCAGGATCGCGTGCGCCGGTTTCCCGGCGAGCGGCTCGCCGTCGAGTTCGACTTCGCCGCCCCAGATATCGACGATGCCGGCGACGGCACCCAGAAGCGTGCTTTTGCCGCAGCCGTTCGGGCCGAAGATGCAGGTGACTTCGCCGTCGCCCGCCTGCACCGAAACCCCGTGGAGGATTTCGACGGCGCCATAGCCGGCGACGACGTTGCTTGCGACGAGCCGCGTCATGTCTCGGGCCTTCCGAGATAGGCATCGACGACCCGTTCGTTTCGGGCGACCTCCTCGAAGGTGCCTTCGAAGACGATTTCGCCGGCATCCATGACGATGATGCGCTCACAGATGGTCCTGACGAGTTCCATGTCGTGCTCGATGACGAGGAACGTCTTGCCCCTCTCCTGCAAGTCGCGCACACGGCCGAGAATGATCTGCCTGAGACGCGGATTGACGCCGGCCGTCACCTCGTCGAGCAGGATGATCTGCGGATCGCGCATCTGCACGCGCCCGAATTCGAGAAGGCGCTGCTGGCCGCCGGAAAGCGTGGAGGCGAGGTCATCGGCGATGTGGCTGATTTCAAGAGCGGCCAGCACTTCCTCGGCGCGGCTCCGGGCGCTTCGCCATTCGCCTTCCACCGCGGCGGCAAGCAGGTTCTCGCGCACAGTCATGTTGATGAACGGCGTCGGGATCTGGAAGGTCCGGCCCAGCCCCTGGCGCGCGATCCTGTAGGCCGGCTGGTGCGTGACATCCTTGTCGAGCAGGCGGATCGTGCCGCTCGACGGCGGAATGGTGCCTGAAAGCAGGTTGAAGAGGGTGCTCTTGCCGCTGCCGTTCGGGCCGATGATCCCGACGATCTCCTTGACCCCGACGTCGAAGCTGACGCCGGCGACGGCCTTGATGCCGCCGAAGGACCGTTTCAGGTCGCTGACCGCGAGCGCACTCATGACCGTTCCCTGGAAGTGTCGGGGTCCGGACCGGGGTCCGCTCGCCGGTCGGGCAGGCGCAGCATCTGCCGCACCAGCCGCATGTTGCGGGCGCGGGGCATCAGGCCGACGAGGCCGTCCGGCAGGAAGAGTACGATGAGGGCGAGCAGCGCGCCGATCATCGCGATATAGCCCGTCGAGCTGCCGAAATGGGCGTTGAGCCATGTGCTCGACAGGTAAAGCACCGTCGCTCCGATCGCCGGTCCCCAGAGATGACCGAGGCCGCCGACGAGGGCCATGACGACCATCTGGTCGGTGATGTCGCCGGCAAGGACGCTCTGCGGATTGATGAAGGTGATCCAGTAGGCATTGATGCCGCCGAGCACGGCCGGCAGCGCCGCGCTCATTACAAAGGCCTGCAGCTTGACGGAAGTGGTGTTGATGCCAAGGCTCTGCGCGGCCGCCTCGTTGTCGCGCACCGCCTTCACCTTGTAGCCGAAGCGGGACCGCTCGAAGACAGCGAAAATGATGAGGTAGATCAGCGCCGAGGCGATCAGCATCGCGTAGTAGAAGAAGCCGGTTTCCGCGTTGCCCGGCGTTGACAGGCCGAAGGAGCCGCCGGTGAAATCGACCGTGTTGACCAGCTGTGCAAGCGCCTCGGCGAGCGCCCAGGTGGCGATGGCGAAATAGGCGCCTCGAAGACGCAGCGTCGGCCAGCCTACGATGAAGGCGAAAACGCCCGCGACGACGGCGCCGACGGGTAGCGTCAGGAAGAAGTTCCAGTCGAGCCCTGGCTGCATCAGGATCGCGGTGGCATAGGCGCCGATGCCGAAAAAGGCGACGTGGCCGAAGCTGATATAGCCGGCATAGCCGCCGATGATGTTCCACGAGGCGGCGAGGCCGGCCCACATGGCGACCCCGGTCCAGACGCGGACCCAGTAATCGTCCACCCATAGGGGCAATGTGGCGAGAAAGACCACAACAACGACAAGGGGAATGACGGAGCGGGCCGTCAGGCGGGCCGAATTCGCACCTCCCGCCCTCATGCGGCCAGCCCGCGCCGAAGCACGCCCTGCGGCGAGACGAGGAGAATGAGGAACAGGACGCCGAAGACGATGGCGAGCGTGTAATCGGCGCCGATATAGACGGTGACGAGAGCCTGCAACATGCCGAGGAACAGTCCGGCGACAAGCACGCCGCCGACCGATCCGAGCCCGGCCATGACGACGACGAAGAAGGCGAGCAGCGAATATTCCGGGCCGACCTGCGCGGTGAAGGAATAGATCGTGCCGATGAGCACGCCGGCCATCGCCGTCATGCCGGCATAGATGGCGTAGACGATAGCGGACAGTCGTTTCACGTCGATGCCCATCAGGCTGGCGTTCCGCTTGTTCTGCGCCGTGGCGCGGACGGCGAGCCCCGTGCGCGTAAAGAAGAGGAAGCCCATGAACAGCGCCGTCGAAAGGATGGCGAAGAGGAAGCCGGCGAGCCTCAGCCAGGGAAGGTGGAGGCCGCCGATCATCAGCGTGCCGCTGACAAGGTCGGTGTCGACCGTGCGCGGGTCGAAGCCCACGGCTGTCATCATGGTGCCGCGGGCGAACATGGCGATGCCGAAGGTGAAGGCAAGGGCCATCAGCGCCGGGCGCGCATAGCGGCTGGTGCGGACGCGATAGATGAGCGGCGCCACGAGAAAGCCGATCAGGGCGAAGATGACGAAGACGGCCGGCAGAAACGCGATCGGGTCGATCCCGAACCACGCACGCGAGGCGACGCCCATGAAGGCGCCGAGCATGACCCATTCGCCGACAGCGAAATCGACCACGTCGAGGACGCCGAAGGCCAACGAAAAACCGATGCTGATAGCGACATAAAGGCCGCCGACCAGCAGCCCGTCTATTATGGTTTGTATCAGAAGCTGCATCGTAACGCGTACCATAAGCACATAGTAGCTATTGCACAATCCGCGTTGTTACGGCTCTTTTGCCGTCCGCCGAGGGGCGATGGTTCCATGCGGCGTTGGCCCTTCGGATGATGCGAAACCGTCACGGCTGCGCGACACCGTTCACCGGCAGCCGCAGGCCATAAAGCGAGGTCGTGCCGCAGATGTAGAGATAGTTGCGTTTCTCGCCGCCGAAGCAGACATTGGCGACGATTTCCGGCACGCGAATCTTGCCGATGAGCGTGCCGTCCGGGTCGTAGCAATGGACGCCGTCGGCGGCGCTCGTCCAGATGCGGCCGGCCGTATCGAGGCGGAAGCCGTCGAAAAGCCCCGCCGTGCACTCGGCGAAAACCGTACCGCCTGAAAGCTTGCCGTTGTCCGCCACGGTAAATTTGCGGATATGCGCCGGCCCGTCGTCGCGATGGGTTCGTCCGGTATCGACGATATAGAG
>SCRB01001030.1 GCA_004299545.1 Rhizobiaceae bacterium | reverse complement strand
CGTCTTCAGGTCTTTCCCCTCGAAGACCATGCGTTCGGCCGTGATCGTCGCCGTCCATGGCAGCAGCCCCATGACGGCGAGCATGGCGACGGATTTTCCGGAACCCGATTCGCCGACGACGGCAAGCACCTCGCCTTCGTCGATCGCAAAGGACACACGGTCGACGGCGCGGAACGGGCCGCTGGCAGTGGCGAATTCGACAGACAGGTTTTCGATGTCGAGGAGAGCCATCGCGTCACGACCTCTTCAGCTTGGGATCGAGTGCATCGCGCAAGCCGTCGCCCATCAGGTTGATGGCGAGCACGGTGAACAGGATGGCGAGGCCGGGCATTGTCACCACCCACCAGGCGCGCAGGATGAATTCGCGCGCTTCGGCCAGCATGGTGCCCCATTCCGGCGTTGGCGGTTGCGCGCCCATGCCGAGGAAGCCGAGTGCCGCCGCATCGAGGATGGCATTGGAGAAGGAAAGCGCCGCCTGCACGATGAGAGGGGCAAGGCAGTTGGGCAGGATGGTGACGAACATCAGGCGAAGCGGCCGCACGCCAGCGACCCTCGCGGCGGTGACATAGTCGCGGTGCTTTTCGCCGAGAACCGCCGCACGCGTCAGCCGGACGTAATGCGGCTGCTGCACAACGGCGATGGCGATCATGGCGTTCGTCAGGCTGGGGCCGAGGATGGCGACCAGCGCCAGCGCCAGCAGCAGGCTCGGGAAGGCGAGGATGATATCCATCACGCGCATGACGAGCGTATCGACCCAGCCGCCGAGAAAGCCGGCGATCAATCCGACCAGTATGCCGACGACGAGCGCAACCGAGACGACGACGCAGCCGACGAAAAGCGAATAGCGGCTGCCGAAGATGATGCGTGAGAGCACGTCGCGACCGATGGCGTCGGTGCCGAGCAGGAAGCGCCATTCTCCCCCCGCCTGGAAGACCGGCGGTTTCAAAAGAGCGTCGCGGAACTGGTCGTCCGGGGCATGCGGCGCGATGAAGCCGGCGAAGATGGCGACAAGGCAGATGAAGACGAAGAAGGAGAGACCGTAGACCGCGCCGCGATTCTCGCTGAAATAGGCCCAGAACTCCGCGATCAGCGCCAGGCGTCCTGTTCGGCGTGTATCGGTGACGGCATTCTCTGGAGCAGCGTGGCTCATCGTGTCATCTGCCATGCCTGACCCTTGGGTTCACCAGGCCATAGAGGAGGTCGACGATGAGGTTCACGAACATGACGATCACCGCGATCAGGAGCAGCCCTCCCTGCACGGCAGGATAATCGCGTCGGAAGATGGAATCGACCATCCACTTGCCGACGCCCGGCCAGGAGAAGATCGTCTCGGTCAGGATCGCGCCGGCCATCAGCACGCCGACCTGGAGCCCGATCGTCGTGACGACGGGGATGAGTGCGTTGCGCAAGGCATGCACCGCCACCACGCGCGCCGGCGACAACCCCTTGGCGCGGGCCGTGCGGACGTAATCCTCGCCAAGCACTTCGAGCATGGCCGAGCGGGTTTGCCGGGCGATCACCGCAAGCGGGATGGTGCCGAGCACGATCGTCGGAAGGATGAGGTGGGAAACGGCGGACGAGAACGCACCCTTCTGGCCGGAAAGCAGGCTGTCGATCAGCATGAAGCCGGTGACGTGCGGGAAGAAATACATCAGCGAAATACGCCCCGAAACCGGCGTCCAGTGCAGGATGCCCGAGAACAGGATGATCAGAAGCAGGCCCCACCAGAAGATCGGCATCGAATAGCCGACGAGAGCGGTACCCATGACGCCCTGGTCCACCCACGAGCCGCGCTTCGTGGCGGCAAGGATGCCGGCCGGTATGCCGAGCGCGATGGCGAAGATGATGGCGCAGATGGAAAGCTCCAGCGTCGCCGGGAACAAGGTCATGAATTCGCCGATGACCGGGCGCTTGGTGGCGATCGAGACGCCGAGATCGCCGTGGAGAAGGTGCCACAGGAACTCGAGGAATTGCAGCCAGATCGGCTGGTCGAAGCCGTATTGGTGCATTAGTTCGGCATGCCGTTCCGGACTTATCCCATGCTCGCCGGCGAGCAGCAGCACCGGATCGCCGGGCAGGAGCCGGACGAAGCCGAACGCGGCGACCGCAACGCCGATGAATGTTGGGATCAACAGGCCGATCTTGACCAGGATAAAGCGAAGCATCCCGTCTTCTCAAAGGCAAACAGCGAGCCGGCCGACGTCTCCTCGCCTGAAGGCGGGAAGACGCGGCGTGCCTACGGCCGGCATGGCTGTTCCTGGCTTAGTCGGCGATGTCGACGCCGTCGAAACGGTGCGAGCCGAGCGGATCCATCTTGTAATTCTTGACCGACTTCAGCATCGGCATGAAGACCGTCGAATGGGCGATGGTGAGCCAGGGCGCCTGCTCCTTGAACATCACTTCGGCCTGTTCGTAGAGCTTGGCGCGCGCGGCCTGGTCGGAAACCCTCTTGGCCTTCTGGATAAGGTCTTCATAGGGCTTGTAGCAGAACTCCGCCGTGTTGTTCGAGGTACCGACGCCGTCGCAGCCGAGCAGCGTCGCCATGAAGTTGTCCGGATCGCCATTATCGCCGGTCCAGCCGAGGATGATGGCGCCGTCATGATCCTTCTCGCCGGCGCGCTTGAGATATTCGCCCCATTCATAGGAGATGATGTCCGCCTTGACGCCGATCTTGGCGAAGTCAGACTGGATCAGTTCCGCCGTGCGGCGGGCATTCGGCATATAGGGACGCTGCACCGGCATCGCCCAGATCTTCATGTGAAGGTCCTTCACGCCGGCTTCCTCCAGCATCTTCTTGGCCGCTTCCGGATCGTATGGATCGTCCTTCACGTCCTTGTTGTAGCCCCACATGGTCGGCGGGATGGGGTTGATCGCGGCCTGGCCCGAGCCCTGGTAGACGGCGTCGATGATGGCCTTCTTGTTGACGGCCATGTTGAGCGCCTTCCTGACCTTGACGTTGTCGAAGGGCTTCTGCGTCGTGTTGTAGGACATGTAGGCGACGTTCAATCCGGCCTGTTGCATCACCGTCAGCTTGTCGTTCTTTTCCATGGCCGCGACATCGGCCGGCGCCGGATAGGCCATGATCTGGCATTCGCCGGCCTGCAGCTTTTGGTAGCGAACGCCGGCGTCGGGCGTGATGGCGAAGACGAGATCGTCGATCGCCTGCTTGCCGCCCCAATAGTCGGGATTGGCCTTGTAGCGGATGACCGCGTCCTTCTGATAGCCGACGAATTCGAACGGACCGGTGCCGAGCGGCTCCTGGTTGAGCATTTCCTTGTGCCCGTCCTTGGCGAGCTTGTCGGCATATTCCTTCGACATGATCGAGGCGAAATCCATCGCCATGTTGGCGATGAAGGGCGCTTCCGGATGCGTCAGGGTGAATTTGACGGTCAGGTCGTCGACCTTCTCGACGCTCTTGATGAGCGACGGCATCGACATGGCGTCGAAATATTCCCACTGGCCGCCCGCGTAATTGTACCAGGGGCTTTTCTTGTCGAGCATGCGCTCGAAGGTGAAGACCACGTCGTCCGCGTCGAGATCGCGGGTCGGCTTGAAGAAATCGGTCGTCTGGAATTTCACGCCCTTGCGCAGGTGGAAGGTATAGGTGAGGCCGTCCTCCGAGACGTCCCATTTCTCGGCCAGGCCCGGGATGACTTCGGTCGTGCCGCGCTTGAACTCCGCCAGCCGGTTATAGACCGGCTTGGAGGAGGCGTCGAAGGTCGTGCCGGCGGTGTAGAGAGCCGGATCGAACCCTTCCGGCGAGCCTTCCGAGCAGTAAACGAGCGTCTTGGCGCTTGCCGCTCCGCACAACATCGTCGCCGCAAGCAGCGCGGCCATCAAACCCACTCTTTTCATCAAGGTGCTCCCACTTTTCGGTACAGGCGCTTATTTGTTTTCGCCTTGGTGACGCCATATAAGCACCGAAAACAAACCTTGGGAATGGCCGCTGACAGACAAAATTTCGTCAGCCGAAATTAAGCCGGCTTCGGACGCAGGAGACATTGATGTCAAATGACGCAAGGGAACAGAGTTGGGTTAACAATGTTCTCCAATACTGGTTCGGTGACCTTACGTATGACGACTGGTTTACGCGGAAAGACCAGACCGACAAGGCGATAACGGAGCGCTTCCTCTCCCTATACCGTTCCGTAGTGAACGCCGTTCCGAAGGAAGCCTATGGCGAGCCGCGCGCGGCTCTTGCCGCGATCATCGTTCTCGACCAGTTTCCGCGCAACATGTTTCGCGGCAAGCCGGAAGCCTTTGCAACCGACGATCTCGCGCTGGAACTTGCCAGGAACGCCATCGACCGCCAGTTCGACACCGCACTGGAGGAGCGCATGCGGCATTTCCTTTATATGCCTTTCATGCACAGCGAAGTGCTGGCGGATCAGGAGCGCTGTGTCTCGCTTTTCAAATCGCTGGGCGATGGCGGGAGCGCGAAATATGCGGTCGAGCACCGCGACATCGTTGCCCGGTTCGGCCGCTTTCCTCATCGCAACAAGACGCTTGGGCGCGAGTCGACGCCGGATGAACTGGCGTTCCTCTCGGGGCATGATGGGTTTGGGCAATAGTTGGAAAGGAGTTCGCTCGCGGCTTTGCGGGTAGCTTCCGCTTTTATCCTCTTTCCGCAAGCAACGCCGGCAGTTCGACGACAGAACCGATGACCGCGTCGGCCATGGGTGCCAGGGTTTCCCTCGTTCCGGTGCCGCTCAGAACCGCCACCGCGAGCCCGCAATCGCCGTTTCGCGCCATGACGAGGTCGTGCCTGTTGTCGCCGACCATGGCGACTTCAGCGGGCTTCAGCCCGGTCAAATCGCAAAAGGCTCTGATCGTATCGGCTGCCGGTTTCGGGTTGGCAACGGCATCGTAGCCATAGACGGCATCGAAAAGCTGCGCCATGCCGAGCGAGGAAAGGGTTCTTTCCGCACCCGTCGTGGAATCGTTCGTCGCCACGCCCAGCCGGTACCCCGATCCATGAAGCGCAGTGAGCGTCTCCTTGATCCCGTTGAGCGGATGGGGCTTGCCCCCGCCATTTTCGGATGTGAACCTGTTGCATTCGTCGAGGGTCGCCATGCGTTCGGCATCCGTCTGGTGCGGATACCAGAGCGCTATGATGTCGGCGTTGGTTCCAGCGGCGAAAACCGAATCGGCCTGAAAGCGTTTGGCGGCGAAATCGTAACCGGCGATAGCGAGTAGCCTGTCAGCTTCCTCCCGTGCCCCGTTGGCCGCTTTCAGCGCCATATGATCGGCGATCGCGAACCATGTGCGGTCGAAATCGATCAGTGTCCCGTCCTTGTCGAAAAGAATGCCCTTGATCCGTGCCATCAGGCCTTGTCCGTCCCCCTGAGCGCCTCGATCCAGGCGACGAGCCCCGCGGTGGAAGCATCCAGGCTGGATACGCTTTTCTTCCCTTCCACCACGGGAAGTAGCTCCGTCGCCAGTTCCTTGCCGAGTTCGACGCCCCACTGGTCGAACGAATTGATGTCGAAGAGCGCGCCTTCGACGAAGACGCGATGTTCGTAAAGGGCGATCAGCCGCCCGAGCGCGAAAGGGTCGAGCTTGCGGTAGAGGACGGTGATCGACGGCCGGTTGCCGGCAAAGACGCGGTGCGGCGCAAGAGCGGCCGCTCTTTCCTCGTCCATGCCCTTGGCCAGCAATTGCGCCCTCGCTTCTTCCAGGGTGCGTCCGCGCATCAGGGCCTGCGACTGCGCCAGCACGTTCGAGAGCAGGAGGTCCTGGTGCTTTTTCAGCTCCGGTTCGTGATTTTCGGCCCCGGCGATGAACTCAATCGGGATGATGTCGGTTCCCTGATGCAGGAGCTGGAAGAAGGCATGCTGGCCGTTGGTGCCGGGTTCGCCCCAGACGAGCGGGCCGGTCGGCGTATCCACCGGCGCGCCGGCAAGCGTGACGTGCTTGCCGTTCGATTCCATGTCGAGCTGTTGCAGGTAAGCGGGAAGCCTTGCCAGCCGCTGGTCGTAGGGGATGACCGCAAGCGCGGGATAGCCGCATACGACGCGATGCCAGTAGCCGACGAGACCGAGTATGAACGGCAGGTTCTCCAGCATCGGCGCGGAGCGGAAATGCTCGTCCATGGCGTGGCCGCCGGCGAGGAAGGAATGGAAATTGTCCGGTCCGATCGCGATCATGATGGGCAGCCCGATGGCCGACCATAGCGAATAACGGCCGCCGACCCAGTCCCAGAAGCCGAAGACCCGCTCCCTTCGGATGCCGAAGGCGGCGACCTTGTCGAGCGCTGTGGAGACGGCCGCGAAATGATGGCCGACGGCGTCGGGACCGAGCGCCTTGGCGACCCATTCGCGCGCCGTTTCGGCATTGGTCATCGTCTCGACGGTCGTGAAGGTCTTCGAAGCGATAATGAAAAGCGTCGTTTCGGCGGAGAGGCCCTTCAGCGTGTCGGCGATATGGGCACTG
>SCRB01001029.1 GCA_004299545.1 Rhizobiaceae bacterium | reverse complement strand
GGAAACCCTCTATCCGAAACCCTCCAAAAAATATTGAGGCGCCGGGGAAATCCGGCCGCCGTTCGCGGCGGCCGGGTTCGGCGAACGGGATCGGGAAACGAGGCGATGTCGCGAACAGCTCTCTGGGAACTGCGCAATATCAGCAAGCGGTTCGGTGCTATACTGGCCAATGACGATGTATCGGTCACGCTCGATCGCGGCGAGATCCATGCGCTTCTCGGCGAGAACGGTTCGGGCAAGTCGACGCTGATCAAGGTGCTTTCCGGCGCCTATCAGCCCGACTCGGGTTCGATCCTGAACGACGGCCGTGCTGTCGAACTGCCGAGCCCGCAGGCGGCGCGCTCGCTGGGGATCGCGACCGTGTTCCAGGAATTCTCGCTCGTTCCCCACCTCAGCGTCGCGGAGAACATTCTGATCGGCCGCTGGGCCGGCAGTCCGCTGCGGATCGACTGGGATGGCATGCGCCTGGCCGCTTCGGCCATCCTCGCGGAAATGCAGATCGACCTGCCGGTCGACAAGCCCGTTGCCGCGCTGTCGGTCGCTGGGCAGCAGTTGGTCGAGATCGCCAAGGCTGTGGCCCAGGACGCCCGGATGCTCATCCTGGACGAGCCGACGACGGCCCTGGCTTCGCGCGAGGCCGAGAGCCTGTTCGCGTTGCTGCGGCGGCTACGCGACGGCGGCAGTGCGATCCTCTATGTTTCGCATCGGCTGGAAGAGGTGGTGCGGCTCGCCGACAAGGCGACCGTCCTGCGCAACGGACGGGTTGCGAGCAGCGCGACGGAAACACCTCTCGAAGTTTCGGCGATCGTCGACAGGATGGTTGGCCAGGCCATCACCACCCATTATCCGAAGCAGCGAAACGTAACGGGCGAGCCGCTTCTCGATGTCGAAGGCGTGGCAAGCGACAGCGGCGTCAGGGATGTCAGTCTCGTCCTTCACAGGGGCGAGGTGCTGGGCCTCGGAGGCGCGCTTGGTTCCGGGCGCACCGAGATTGTCCGCGCGCTGTTCGGCGCCGATCCTCTCAAGGCCGGCGTGATACGCGTGAAGGGCCGGTCGGTGCGGTTCTCCTCCCCCGCGGACGCTATTGCGGCCGGGATCGCGCTCCTGACGGAAAACCGCAAGACCGACGGCCTGTTCTTCAACTTCGATATCTGTTCCAACATGACGATTGCTCATCTCGATGCTTTCCGACACGGCCCGCAGCTCGATCTCGCACGGGAACGCAGGGATGCCGGGAACCTGATCCGGCGACTCGGAATCTATCCGGAAGACGCGGCCTATCCGGTCGAAAATCTCTCGGGCGGCAATCAGCAGAAGGTGATCATCGGCCGCTGGCTATATGCCGGCGCGGAAATCTTCCTGCTCGATGAGCCGACACAGGGGATCGACATCGGTGCCAAGGTCGCCGTCTACGAACTTGTCAATGAACTGACGCGCGCGGGCGCCGGCGTCATCCTGATCAGTTCCGACGACGAGGAACTTCTGGCATTGTCGGACCGCATCGCGATTGTCCGTGGCGGCCGCATTGTCCGCATCGACATAGCCTCGGCGATCACCAAATCCGACCTCATGCACAAGTCCGCGCAGGAAGCCGCATGATGGTCCGCCGATTCCTGTCCTCGCCCGTTCTCGGTCCGATCGTCGCCATGCTGCTGGTGGCCGTGCTTGTCGCCATATCGACCGATCGGTTCCTCACCGAAGGCAACCTGCGCAACCTCGCGCTACAGGTCAGCATCGTCGCACTGGTCGGGATCGGATCGACCCTCGTGATCTTCGTCGGCGGGATCGACCTGAGTTCCGGATCGATGATTGCGCTTCTGACGATGCTGTTTGCATCGATGGACAAGTTCCTCGGCATCGGGTTCTGGCCGTCGATCGTCGCAACCTTCATCTGCGGCGCCGCACTCGGCTGCGTCAACGGCTTGCTCACCGCCTATCTTCGAATACCCTCCTTCATCGCGACGCTTGCAGGCCTTAGCGCCTATCGGGGCATCGCGTTCATGTTCAACAACGGCTCGCCCATCTTCGACGTTTCGCCGCTGCTCGATCCGATTTTTTACGGCCGGGTAGCCGGAATACCGCTGCCGCTCGTCTACCTCGTCGTCTGCTACGGCGGGGCGTACTGGATGATGCGCTATACGCGGCTTGGGCGGTCGATCTACGCGGTCGGCGGCAATGCGGGAGCGGCGCGGCTTTCCGGCATCAATGTTCGGCGTATCGAGTTGATGGCATTCGTGCTGGCCGGCATAGCAACCGCGGCGGGTGCCGTGCTGATGGCGGCGCGCCTCAACTCCGGGTCCCCGAACTACGGCGTCGGGATGGAACTTCAGGCCATCGCCGCAGCCATCATAGGCGGTGCCAGCCTCACCGGCGGTCGCGGTCATGTCGTGGCAACGCTTTTCGGCGCACTGACGATCACCATCGTCCAGAACGGCCTCAACCTCAACGCCGTGCCGACATCGACCCAAAGCGTCGTCATCGGCGCGATCATCCTGCTTGCCGTCGGCATCGACATGTGGCGCCGCGACGTCGCGGGCGCGGTGCGCAGGCTGGTCGGCGCCAACACAGTGGACAGAAATTGAAAGGAGACATCATGCCAGCGCTCTCGTTTTCCCATATCGGCATTACCGTTCCCGACCTGGAGC
>SCRB01001028.1 GCA_004299545.1 Rhizobiaceae bacterium | reverse complement strand
GCAACGTCCTCCGCGCCCGCCGTCTTCAGCCTTATGAGCGGTGAGCCGACAGCCACCGTGTCTCCGACTTCCGCCCCCAGCCAGACAACCTCGCCATCGACGGGTGACGGGATTTCGACCGTGGCCTTGTCGGTCATGACAGCCGCAAGGACGGCGTCCTCGCGCACCAGGTCGCCGGGCTTCACATGCCATTCGACCAGTTCCGCCTCGGCGACGCCCTCTCCCACGTCCGGAAGCTTGATGATCCGCTCTCCCATCATCAGGCCTCCACCGTTTCACGAAGCGCCCGGCCAACGCGCTCGGGCCCCGGAAAATAATCCCATTCCTGCGCGTGCGGATAAGGCGTATCCCAACCGGCGACCCGTCTGACAGGCGCTTCCAAACGGTAGAAGCAGTGCTCCTGCACCAGCGCGGCAAGTTCGGCGCCGAAGCCCGAGGTGAGCGTCGCCTCGTGCACCACCACGCAACGCCCGGTCTTGTTCACCGAAGCGACGATCGTGTCGAGATCGAGCGGCAGCAACGTCCGGATGTCGATCACCTCCGCGTCGATCCCTGTATCGTCGGCCGCCGCTTCCGCGACATGCGTCATCGTGCCATAGGCAAGCACGGTCACGGCATTTCCCCGACGCCGCACGGCCGCCTGCCCCAGCGGAATCGTGTAATGGCCGTCCGGCACTTCGCCCAACACGTGTTTGGACCACGGCGTCACGGGACGGTCGTGATAGCCATCGAAGGGGCCGTTATAGAGCCGCTTCGGCTCGAGAAAGATGACGGGGTCGGGATCCTCGATAGCGGCGATCAATAAGCCTTTCGCGTCATGGGGGTTGGAGGGAACCACCACCTTCAGCCCCGACACATGCGTGAACAGCGCCTCCGGGCTCTGGCTGTGCGTCTGGCCGCCGAAGATGCCGCCGCCGGTCGGCATGCGGATGACGATCGGACAGGTGAATTCACCGTTCGACCGGTAACGGATGCGCGCGGCCTCGGAAACGATCTGGTCGTAGGCCGGATAGACGTAATCCGCGAATTGCACCTCGACGCAGGGTCGCAGTCCGTAAGCAGCCATGCCGATCGCCGTGCCGACAATGCCGAGTTCGCTGATCGGCGTGTCGAAGCAGCGTGTCTTGCCGTATTTGGCCTGCAATCCGGCAGTACAGCGGAAGACGCCGCCGAAATAGCCGACATCCTCGCCGAAGACGACGACGTTGTCGTCCTTACCCATCATCACGTCCATCGCCTCGCGAATGGCCTCGATCATCGTCCTGCGCGGCATGTTAGTATCCCGCCTGCTGCCGCTGGCGTCTCAGATGCGGCGGCATCTCGGCATAGACCCCTTCGAACATGTCGCGCACGGACGGCTTGCCGCCGGAATGCAGCGTGCCATGGCTCTCCGCCTCCTTTTGTGCCGAAATGACGGTATCGAGGATTTCCGCCTCAGCTTGCCTGTGCCGTTCCTCCGACCAGGCGCCGATGGAAATCAGGTGGTTTTTCAGCCGGATGACGGGGTCTCCGAGTGGCCACGCCGACGATTCTTCCCGGGCGCGATAGGCGGAAGGGTCGTCCGAAGTGGAATGGGCGCCGACGCGATAGGTGACATATTCGATCAGCGTCGCGCCGAGGTTGCGGCGCGCCCGCTCAGCCGCCCAGGAAGCGACGGCATGGACGGCGAGGTAATCGTTGCCGTCCACCCTCAGCGACGGCAATCCGAAGCCGAGGCCCCGCGCCGCGAAAGTGCCCGAACCGCCGCGCGCAATGCCCTGGAAGGTCGAGATCGCCCACTGGTTGTTGACGATGTTGAGGATGACGGGCGCATGATAGGTCGAGGCGAAGACGAGCGCCGCGTGGAAGTCCGATTCCGCCGTCGAGCCGTCGCCGATCCAGCCGGCGGCAATCTTCGTGTCGTTCCTGATGGCCGACGCCATCGCCCAGCCGACGGCCTGCACGAACTGGGTGCCGAGATTGCCCGATATGGAGAAGAAGCCGTGCTCCTTGGAGGAATACATGATCGGCAGTTGCCGGCCCTTGAGCGGATCGCGCTCGTTGGAGAAGATCTGGTTCATCATCTCGGCGATCGGATAGCCGCCGGCAATCAGCAGGCCGGCCTGGCGATAGGTCGGGAAATTCATGTCGCCCGGCTTCAGCGCCTTGCGAAAGGCGGTCGAGATCGCCTCCTCTCCCATATGCTGCATATAGAAAGAGGTCTTGCCCTGCCTCTGCGCCGTCAGCATGCGGGCATCGAAGGCGCGCAGCGTCATCATGTGCCGGAGGCCCTCGCGCAGTTCCTCCTCGCTCAAGAGCCCGGCCCAGGGGCCGACCGCCGTGCCGTCGCGGTTCAACACGCGGATGATCGAATAGGCGAAATCGCGCATGTCTTCGGGATTGGCGTCGATTTCGGGCCGTCGGACGGACCCGGCGGGAGCGATCCTGACGGTGGAGAAATCCGGCTTGTCGCCGGGCCGGACCGCCGGCTCTGGCACGTTGAGCGAAAGCGGAGCCTCTTTCGTCATTCGATTACCTCCACGGCCCGATGGCCTGCCATAGCTCGCCCTTCTTGTGCAACATGCCCGGGCAAATGTCACGGGCGCCCGTTCAGCCGGGGTTCAGGCTTATCAGGGGAACAATTGAGCGTTGAAGTCCGTTGAAGGACTGAAGGTAAGTCGTATTCGAGGAGCAGATTATGAAAAAAATCCTATCTTTGCTCTCCGCCGGTGCATTGGCGTTAGCCATGATCAGCCCGGCCATGGCGGGCGGCGATGTCGACACCACCCCGCATCCATACGCCCCGCGTGGCGCCCTGGGGCTAGGCCATTCCGGCGGCGACGGCGCCTTGAGAGTCCGCGACCGCCATTTCCGTGACCGCGACCGCGGCGGTTCCCATTGGAGGGGCGATCATCGCGGCTTTTACCACCATCGCGGGAACGGCTGGTACAACGGCCATCGCGGCTATCGCAGCTACCATCGCGGCTACCGCTATTACAACGGCTGGTGGTTTCCCGGCGCGGCGTTCCTCGGCGGCGCCATCATAGGCGGGGCCCTCGCGCCGCATCCGGTCTATCGCGGCGGCGGCAGCTATCATGTTCGCTGGTGCTACAACCGTTACCGGTCCTACCGGGCTTCGGACAACACCTACCAGCCCTACCAGGGGCCCAGACGCCAGTGCGTTTCCCCCTGAGTCCATCATGACAAATGTTGCTCATGACAGCCGGCCGCAGGTTTCCTGCGGCTGGCGCATGACTGGCGAGGGATTGATTTTGTGGCGAGGCTAAGCCAAAAGGCCGGCAAAAGGGCTCGCTCCATGAACCGGGTGAAATCGGCGAAGTTTTGCATAGGCCAGGTGGTGCGTCACAGGCTTTTCCCTTTCCGCGGCGTCGTATTCGACGTCGACCCGGAATTCGACAATTCGGAAGAATGGTACGAATCCATTCCAGCGGAGATACGGCCGCGAAAGGACCAGCCTTTCTATCACCTGTTCGCCGAGAACGCCGAAACCGAATATATCGCCTATGTTTCGGAGCAGAATCTGCTGGAAGACCGGTCAGGAGAACCGGTGCGCCATCCGCAATTGGCCGAGCTTTTCAGCAAGACGCCGGATGGCGGTTACAAACCCAAGGGCGGCATGCGGCACTGAGCCCAAGCTCTTAGGGAAATCCCAGCAAAAGTGTGAAGCGGTTTTGCGTCCGGAATTGCGTAAAAATAAAGAGGTAGAGCACTTCTCCGATTCAGTGAAAACGGGAAGTGCTCTTAGAGCGGTCCGGCATTCCCTTTTCTCGATATACCCTAATCCGCGTCGCTTTTAAACGGACTCACGCGATGCGCTTTATCTCTTTG